>JAFYZE010000203.1 GCA_017548805.1 Bacteroidales bacterium | reverse complement strand
GTAGAAGCCCGAGCCCGGAGCCATCATGACGGTCTGCCCCTTGTACGAGAAGTCCGTCAGGCACCACTTGCAGAAATCCTCCGCATCCTCGACCGGCAGGCGGACCATCGTGTAGAAGGCTCCCATAGGGATGGGCGAATAAACGCCCGGAATACGGTTAAGCCCGTCAATCAGGAAGTTACGGCGAGCGAGATACTCGTCATATACCTGTGACATATACTCCTGCGGAGTGCTGAGGGAGGCCTCTGCGATAATCTGTCCGATGAGCGGCGGACTGAGGCGGGCCTGGCAGAACTTCATGACTGCCTCACGCACGTCCTTGTTCTTGGTGATAAGTGCGCCGATACGTATGCCGCATTCGGAATAACGCTTTGACACGGAGTCGATCAGGATGACATTCTGTTCGATACCCTCAAGATGACAGGCCGAAATGTACGGCTCCTTGGAATAGATGAATTCACGATAGACCTCGTCCGAGAAAAGGAAAAGGTCGTGCTTCTTCACTATGTCACGGATACGGCGCATCTCCTCCTTGGTGTAGAGATAGCCCGTAGGATTGTTAGGGTTGCAGATGAGAATGGCCTTCGTCTTAGGCGTGATCTGCTCCTCGAAACGCTCCACCGGCGGAAGCTTGAAACCGTCCTCGATGGAAGTGTGTATCGGTTTCATGACGGCTCCGCAGCTCTGGGCAAATGCCATATAGTTGGCATAGGAGGGATCGGTGACGATGATCTCGTCCCCGGGATCCAGGCAGGCCATGTATGCAAACTCAACCGCCTCCGAGCCACCGGTCGTGATGATGATCTCGTCCGGACTGAGGTCTATACCGTATTCGGCATAGTAAGACACCATCTTTGCCCTGAGGCTCAGCATGCCCTGCGAGGGGCTGTACTCAAGGATGGAGCGGTCAACTGCCTTCATGGCATCCAGTCCGCAGACCGGGGTCTTGATGTCCGGCTGACCTATATTCAGGTGATAAACGTGGATACCCTGGCGCTTGGCGGCGTCGGCAAAGGGGGCGAGCTTGCGGATCGGGGAACTCTGCATGCTCTGCGAACGGTTGGAAATATGCATACCTTAACTTTTATTGAGGACAAATATAAATAAAAAAAAGGTCCCGACCTATCGGCGGGACCCTAAATCGGAGATGAAACCGTGGACTATTTGAAGAGCATCGGAGCCATCTCGAGCAGGCATCGCCTCCAGGTGAGGAACTCATGTGCGGTCCCCTCGGAGATATAGCCCTTGGCGTTGTAGCCGGCAGCCTTGAGGGCCTCGACAGCGTTGAGCGTACGCTCGGCGCTTTCCTTGCTGCCGCAGCCAATGAAGATACCCCTTACCTGGTTGGGATCCTTGATCTCTTCGGGAGTGTAGACACCGCCGGAGAGAAGGCCATAGTAGCCGAACATCTCGGGACGGGCAAGCGTGATGGTATGGGTCTCGCCGCCACCCATGGAAAGACCGGCCATGGCACGGCCGAACTTGTCGGTGCGGGTCTTGTAGTGCGAATCGATGTACGGGACGAGCTCGTCGCAGAGTACGGTGCCGAAATCGGCGCTGGTCGGGCCGGGGATGCCAAGGCGCTGCTCGTTGGTCATACCGTAGGTCATGACTACGAGGAACGGCTCGATCTTGCCCTCGGCGATGAGGTTATCCATGATGAGGTTGGCATGGCCCTGGTTCCACCAGGCATACTCGTTCTCACCCCAGCCGTGCTGCAGGTAGAGGACAGGGAATTTCTGTTTCTTCTTGGCGTTGTCATAGGTCGGAGGAACATAGACGAAGGCGCGGCGCATCTGCTGGGTGCTCTCGGACCAGAAGAGGACCTGTTCGACGGTTCCGTGCGGGACGTTGCGCTCCTCATAGAAGGCGCGGTCGTGGGCAGGGATCTCGATACCGCTCTCCCAGCGGGAAGAGCCATAATAATTGTGCGTGCCGGGATCGTTTACTACACCGCCGTCGATGGTCAGGTGATAATAGTGGAAGCCCTCATCCATCGGACCGGAAGTGGTTCCCATCCAGTAGCCGCCGTCGGTCTTGTGAAGCACGGTACCGCCGGAGCCGCCGAGTCCGAGGCTCACGATAACCGACTGGGCCTTAGGAGCATAGACACGGAAGCGGGCATAGCCCTGGGAGTTGACCATAGGATACTGCTGGCCCGGCTGATTGAGCTCGGAAGGACGGAAGTCCTCGCGGACGACTGCATTGTCCTGGGCGGGATCGAATCCCTTGACCAGGAAGTACGCACGCTTGGGCTGGTACTCGGTGTCGAAGAGCAGCGGGGAGTTGTTGGCTCCGAGCCAGGAGTCACGGTCACCGACATTCCAGAAAGTGACGCAGTCAATGACGTCCTTGTGCTTGCGGAGGACCTTGAAGAGGTTGGAGTACTGGTCGTTCTGGAGAGCAGTCTGCCAGGCCTCGAGGGGAGTGCTCTGCCCGCGGCTGAAGTTCAGCTGACCTCCCTGATCGGTATTGACACGGATGTCGAGCTCGGTGATATGGATGTGCTTCACGATGGAGGCATACTTCGTGATGGCGGCGTCGATCTCCTCGGCGGTGGGGCTGTAGATGTTGTAATGGCCCTGCATACCGATACCGTCGATCGGGACGCCTGCAGCCTTCATCCTCTGCACGAGTTCGAATATGCGCTGGCTCTTGCCGGGCTCGGAATCGTTGTAGTCATTGTAGAACAGAAGGGCGTTCGGGTCAGCTTCGTGCGCATACTCGAAGGCCTTGTAGATGAACTCCTCGCCGGCAATCTGGAACATCGGAGACTGACGCATCGGGGACTGGCCGTTACGTACCGGGCTGTCCTGGACGGCCTCGTTGACCACGTCCCAAGCGTAGACGACATCCTTGTAGCGGTTGACAACTGCTTGGATGTGATGTTTCATGTTGGCATAGAACTCCTCCTTGGGCAGGAGATTGCCCTTGTCGTCCATGTACATCCAGCGTCCGACCTGGCTGTGCCACATGAGGGTATGGCCACGGAGCTTGATGCCGTTCTGGCGGCAGAAATTGGCGATGCGGTCAGCCTCCTCCCAGTTGAACACACCCTTCTCAGGCTCGGTGGGCTGCGGCTTCATCGCATTCTCAGCCGTGATGCTGTTGAACTCTCTCTTGATGAGGGCCATCTGGTCGGGATCGGTGACGTTGCGGTTGTTGACCGCCACACCGATCATGAAATAGTCCTTGTAGGCGTCTTTAAGACCGTCGGTAAGGACCACCGGGGCGTTGTTGCGCTGGGCAGAGGCCAGGAAAGGGCATACCAAAAGCGCGCAAAGGCCAAGGATTAACGATTTTTTCATAATATAAAATTGGTTATTGGTGTTATAATTTGTTCTAAGATAAGGTTTTTTATCCTAAAGCACAAATTTTCATTGAGCGCGAGGCTCATGATTGTATTTATATTCATAAAAGGCAAAATGTTTCAAATTTATCCGTCTATGTTAACAAAACTGAAAACATGCTTTTAAAAAACGTAAGAGGCAGTTTTTCATCCATCTAAAATACACATTTGAGGACTCATTTTTACAAAATCGGAACTCTTGCGTAACAAAAATTAACTTACTTTGTAACAACTAAACTTATGCAGTTGATCAACGTAAATGATTCTCCATTTTCACATACTGACTCCCCTGACCATCAACCCTTGGTGGCTTGTCCTGCCTATACTGTTGCTGATCGCCGTCGCCATACAGATCTGGTGGCTGCAGGTTGAGGCCCACAGGCTAAGGGGCAAGATTGAAAAGATACTGGATTTGACTGCCATGACAGAAGATCAGGACAAGGCCTCTGCCGATTTTAACGAGGTCTCTAGCGACGGGGAGAGCTCTTATTCGGACATTCCCGATGCAGACAATCCTTCAAGCGGCAGCGGGGAGATCTGGCAGCCGGGCAAGAAGATAAGCAAGATGGACCGCGAACTCCTGGCCCGTATCGACGCTGAGATCGAGGCGAACATCCAGGACAGCGAATACACGATCGAGATGCTGCGCGCCAAACTTGACGTCTCACGTAGCGGCCTTTACAAGAAACTCATATACCTGACCGGCAGGGCGCCGCTTGAGTACATCCGCATCAAACGCCTGCAGATGGGTCGCGCCATGCTTGAGAACGGAGAGACATCCATTTCCCAGATTGCATGGAGCGTAGGCTTTTCACCCAAGCAGTTCTCAAAGTATTTCAAGGACGAATACGGCTGTCTCCCTTCCGAATACATCCATTACATCTCCGACTGACTTTGAACATCCCATATACAAAAATGCCCTTGCAGCGTGTCTGCAAGGGCATTTTCTGATTAAACTTTAATTCATGATCACTTGAAAAGCGTGGGAGCCATCTCGCGGAGTATCCTGCGCCAGGTCAGGAACTCGTGGGCGGTACCCTCGGAAACATAGGACTGGGCGTTGATGCCCGCGGCACGCAGATCGGCGGCTGACTTGGTGACGGCATCGCCGTTCTCCTTGCTTCCGCAACCGATGAATATACCCTTCACCTGGTTGGGATCCTTGATGTCCTTCGGTGAATAAGAACCGCCGCTGAGGAGGCCATAGTAGCCGAACATCTCGGGACGGCGCAAGGTGATGATCGTAGTCTCATATCCGCCCATGGACAGGCCGGCCATGGCGCGTCCGAACTTGTCGGTACGGGCCTTATAATGTGACTCGATATACGGCACGAGCTCGTCGCAGAGCACGGTCTCGAAATCCTCGGCCGTGTAGTCGTTCATGTGGCCCATGGGCACGTCGTTGATCATTCCGTAGGTGGTCACGACGAGGAACGGCTCGATCTTGCCCTCGGCGAGGAGGTTGTCCATAATGAGGTTGGCGCGGCCCTGGTTGAACCAGGCATATTCATTCTCACCCCAGCCGTGCTGCAGGTAAAGGACTGGGAATTTCTGTTTCTTTTTGGCGCTGTCGTAGGTCGGAGGGACATAGACGAAGGCGCGGAGGAGCTTGCCCTGGCTCTTGGACCAGAAACGGACTTCCTGCACGGTTCCGTGCGGCACGTCACGCTCCTCATAGAATGCGCGATCGTGGGCAGGGATCTCAATACCGCTCTCCCATCGGCACGAGCCGAAGTAGTTGTGGGTGCCGGGATCGTTCACCACTCCCCCGTCGATGGTCAGGTGATAGTAGTGGAAACCTTCGTCCATGGGGCCTGAGGTCGTACCCACCCAGTAGCCGTCGGCGTCCTTGTGGAGGACGGTGCCGCCGGAACCGCCGAGACCGAGGCTCACGATAACGGACTGGGCCTTAGGGGCATCGACGCGGAAACGGGCATAGCCCTGGGAGTTGACCATAGGATACTGCTGCCCCGGCTGGTTAAGCTCGGAAGGGCGGAAGTCCTCGCGGACGACTGCATTGTCCTGCGCGGGATCGAAGTTCTTGACGACATTGTAAGCCTGTTTCGGCCTGTAGTTGGAGTCAAACAGGAGAGGAGAGTTGGCGGCGCCAAGCCAGGAGTCGCGGTCACTCAGGTTCCAGAAGGTAACGCAGTCGATGACATCCTTGTGCTTGCGGAGAACCTTGAAGAGGTTGGCATACTGGTCGGTCTGGAGCGTGTTCTGCCAGGAAGCCACCGGCGCACCCTGGCCGCGGCTGAAATTCAGCTGGCCGCCCTGCTCGGTATTGACGCGGATGTCGAGCTCAGTGATATGGATGTGCTTCACGATGGAGGCATACTTCGTGATGGCGGCGTCGATCTCCTCGGCGGTAGGGCTGTAGATGTTGTAATGGCCCTGCATGCCGATACCGTCGATCGGGACGCCTGCGGCCTTCATCCTTTGCACAAGTTCGAAGATGCGCTGGCTCTTGCCGGGCTCGGCGTCATTGTAGTCATTGTAGAACAGCAGGGCGTTCGGGTCAGCCTCATGGGCGTACTCGAAGGCCTTGTAGATGAACTCCTCGCCGGCGATCTGGAACATCGGCGACTGGCGCATCGGAGACTGGCCGTTGCGCACCGGACTGTCCTGGACAGCCTCATTGACGACATCCCAGGCATACACGACATCCTTGTAGCGGTTCACAATGGCCTGGATGTGGTGCTTCATGTT
>JAFYZE010000202.1 GCA_017548805.1 Bacteroidales bacterium | reverse complement strand
TTTTCGCCGGGCTCAAGGCCCTCGAGCACTTCGTAGTACTGGGGATTCTGGCGGCCGATGCGGATCTCTCTCTTGACGGCCTTGGTGCCGTCTTTGTTAACGACGTAGATCCATTTTCCGCCGGTTTTCTGGTAGAAGGTGCCGCGGGGGATGATGACGGCCTCTTCGGGTTGTCCGAGCTGGAGGTTCAGGTAGTAGGTCTGGCCGGCGCGGATGTTGTCGGGCTGCTCGCCGTCGAACTTGAAATCGGCCTTGAACTTACCGTCGCGGACCTCCGGATAGACTTTCCGGATGACGGTGGAATAGGTTTCGCCCTGGCGCTCGAAGGTGGCCTCCAGGCCCGCGATGACGCGGTCGATATAGTGCTCGTCGATCTGCGCTTCCACCTTGTACGTGCCCACGGAATTGATCTGGCCGATCTTGGTGCCGGCCTGGATGCTCTGGCCCAGGACCACGTCCAGCAGGCCCAGTTCGCCGTCGATGGGTGCCTTTATGATCAGGTTGCCCTTGCGCTTGCGGATCATCGACATATTCAGGAGCATGTTCTCCAGGGACTCTTCCATCCGGTCGATCTGGGTGCCGCGGTAGAGGCTGTCCTGCTTGGAACGCTCGCGGATGAGGTCGTATTTCTGGAGGGCGAGCTTGTAGTCTTCCTCGGCCTTCAGGTACTCTTCCTTGGCGATGAGTTTGTCCTCGTACAGGGCCTTCTGCTGCTCGTAGGCGCGCTTGAGGCGGTCCACCTGGGTGCCGTACTCCAGCACGTTCTGGCGCACGTCCAGCTTCTGCTGCTCCATCTGGATCTGGGTGTTGCGGAGGATGTTCTCCTTCTCGGCCAGCTCGGCCTCGGAGTTCAGGATCTGCAGGTCCAGGTTGTCGTTATTGAGGATGAGGATGGCATCCCCCGCCTTCACCGGCGAGCCTTCCTCGATGAGGATCTTCTCCACGATGCCACCTTCCTGCGGGCTCAGCTGGATGGTCGTCATCGGCTGCACGCGGCCGCTGATGCGGATATAGTCGTTGAACTCGCCCCGGACGGCCGTCGACACCGTCAAGGTATCCTTGTCCACGCGCAGCGTCTTGTTGTTCGGCCTTGCGATCAAATATACGATGAACGCCAGCAGCAGCGCCCCCAGCCACCAAGGCAGGGCCTTTTTCGTGAACGCCACGCGCCATCCGGTCTTCTTCTCGATGATCTTATCCATAGGTTATTGATTGATATAATCTATTCCATTGTAATACTTTACCACCGCCTGCTTGATGAGGTATTTGAACAGGCTGTTCATTTCGTCGGCCTGGGACTTGAGGTAGTTGTTGCCGGCGGTCTGGAACTCCAGCGGGGAGATGAGACCCTGCTCCAACTTCTTGAGATTCAGGGCGTAGGCCTCGGACTGCACCTCGGCCTTATACTGCGCCTGCAGCCAGGCCGACTCCGCGCCGTTGCGGTCCTGGACGGCCCGCCGCACCTCGGATTCCACGTCGCGGCGCTTCTGGTCCAGTTCGGCCGAGGCCTTCTCCAGCGCATGCCGCTTGCGGGAAATGTTCGACTGCTTGCTCAGCCGGTTCCAAAGCGGAATGGACACGGAGAGCTGAACATACTCACCGCCATTATTGCGGAACTGGTCCATGAACGCGGCGGTCGAGGAACCCTCGTAGGTATAATAGCTCGTGCTCCAGCCGGCATAGAGGCCAACGGAAGGAAGCACCTGCCACTTCGCCGTGTTCAGCTCCCGGCGCGCGTTCTGCTCCTGCCACGCGGCGATCCGGATGGCAGGGTTGTGGTCGAGGGCGAACTCCACGACAGATTTCTCGACTTCGCTCGAAATGACAGATGCATCGCTGTCATTTCGACTGGAGCGAAGCGGAATGGAGAAATCTATCTCCAGTTCCTCGTCCACCGGCCAGAACATCAGGTCGGCGAGGGTCATCTTCTGGCTCTCGTACATATTGGCGGTGTTGATCAGGTCGTAGCGGCGGTCGGCGAGGTCGGCCTCCATCTGGACCACGTCGGCGTGTCCCTTCTGGCCGAGCTCTTCCTGACGGCGCGCCTTGGCGAGCGCCTGCTCCGCCGTGGCGACCTGCTCCTCGTAAACATCGACCAAACGCTTGTAATAGACCACGTTATAGTAGGCTTCCATCACCGCGAGGCAGATATCGGCCTCCACCTGCTCCTCCATGGAATCGGCGATGAGCATCCCGGTCTTGGAGATCTTGTAATTGTTCACGGCCTTGAAGCCGTCGAAGAGATCGTACCCCGCCGAGACGCTGTAACCGTTGTGGAAGGAGGTCGTGTGGAAATAGGTGTTCGTCTGCGGGTCGATGCTGCGGCCGAAGTTATAATAGGCATAGGTCGATCCGCTGATCTGCGGGGTGAACAGCGCGAGGGCCGCATCCCGCCGGTCGATCTGCGCGTCGCCGATAGCCGCCTGCTGAATCCGCATCTTCGTGGAATTGGACACCGCAAAGGCCATGCAGTCATGCAGCGTCATCGTAGTTTGGGCACTGGCGTGCACCGTCGCGGCGGACGCCAGAACCATCACTACACTCTTAACGAAAAGGTTTTTCATGTTACTTATGTTTAACCGACCGCACATACGCACAGGCCGTGCCAAACATAATAACACGCTTATTATCAAATAGATAGCAATTTATCCAACACGAAAAAAGTGTAAAGCCCTTTACACTTTCTTTACACTTTCGCTTTACACTTTACAGAAAGACTACCGGAAGCGCAGTTCGAAGACCGTCTGCGCGGCATCGCTGCGGAGGAGCTCGATCGAGCCGTTGTGGTTCCGCATGATCTGGCGGGAGATGCTGAGGCCGATGCCGGAGCCCTCCTTCTTGGTGGTATAGAACGGGATGAAGATCTGTTCCTGGGCCGATGCGGGGATGGGTTCGCCGTCGTTCGCGACCTGGACGACCACGTCGTCGTCCCTGCCCATGCGCGCGGTGATGTCGATGTGCTTCGCCCCCGCCTGCAGCGCATTCTTGACAAGGTTGATGAGGATCTGGGAGATCTGCCCCTCATCGGCATAGATCATCAGGTCGGGCTCCTCGGGCCGATAGGTGCACTCCGCCCCGCAGGAGGCGATGAACTCGCTGTTCAGACCGATGACGCTGTCCATCAGTTCCTGCAGCTCCAGCGCCTTGCGGACGGGCTTCGCCACGCCGGAAAGCTCCCGGTAGGTCTCGACGAAGCCGATGAGGTTCTTCGACGAGTCGGAGATGGTCTCCAGCCCGGCCTTGATGTCCAGCTCGCTGCGGCCCTCCTCGTCCATGGACTTGGCCATGGCGTCGCTCAAGGAGGCGATCGGCGAGACCGTGTTCATGATTTCGTGCGTGAGCACGCGAATGAGCTTGGTCCACGAGTCCTGCTCATGCTGCTGCCGCTGCTTCTCGAAGATGGTCCGGATGCGGTTCAGCGTCCGGTTGAACCGATTCTTTTCCTGGAAGCGGAAATTCAGTTCCCCGTCCTCCAGCGCATCCATCATGTACGCCACCTTCTTGATGTCCTTCCGGCGGACATACACCGCGGCCACCACCGCCGCGACGATCGCGACGAGGAGGACGAGCAGTATGATTTGCCAGACAGGCATAGATTCTTCGACTTCGCTCAGAATGACAACTAGAGTCCGTACTTTTTCAGCTTCGCATACAGCGTCGGGCGGCTCACGCCCAGCAGCTTCGCCGCGGCGGAAATGTTGCCGCCGGT
>JAFYZE010000201.1 GCA_017548805.1 Bacteroidales bacterium | reverse complement strand
GGCTCTGGACAAGCTGCGCCAGCCCTACAGCGCCAAGATCGCCATCAAGGAGGGCGGCCTGCTGGGCAAGGGAGCCGGCCAGAGCACGCAGCGCTACGTGGTCCCCGTCATGTACGAGGATTACATGTTCAGCTTCATCGTAGAGGAATACGGACTCATAGGAGCGCTTATAGTCATCATCCTGTATGTCAGCCTGCTGGCACGGGCATCGGTGATAGTTCGCAACTGCAAGGACAACTTCGGCAAGATAACGGTCGCCGGCCTGATACTGCTCATCAGCGGCCAGGCCATGATGCACATGCTCATCAATGCCGGAATCGGCCCGCTTACGGGCCAGACGCTGCCGCTGATAAGCTACGGGTCATCGTCGTTCATTGTTTTCTGCATAGCCTTCGGCGTGATACTGTCGATCAGCCGCGAGGCGTCGAAGAAGATCGACAGGGAGACGAGGAAGGCCGAGCCGCTCAAGATAACCCACGAGGGCATCCAGGGTGAGCTCGATATATTGGACGAATTTGAATCGGATATATAAGGATATGGAATACAGACCATTGCGCGCAATCATCAGCGGAGGCGGCACGGGAGGTCACATCTTCCCGGCCATCTCCATCGCGGACAAGCTCAAGGAACTGAACCCCGACACCGAGATCCTTTTCGTCGGCGCCGAGGGCAAGATGGAGATGGAGAAGGTCCCTGCCGCCGGCTATAAGATCGTCGGCCTACCCATGCTCGGACTCCAGCGCCAGCTCAACTGGAACAATATCAAGAACGACGTCAAGGTGCCGTTCAAGCTCCTCCAGAGCCTCCGCAAAGCGGGCAGGGTCATCGACGAGTTCAAGCCGGAGGTCGCCATAGGCGTGGGCGGATATGCCAGCGCTCCCCTGCTCCGTGTGGCCACGCGCAAAGGTGTCCCCGCCCTCATCCAGGAGCAGAACGGCTTTGCCGGACTCACAAATAAGATCCTTGCGAAAAGAGTCGGAAGCATCTGCGTCGCCTACGATGGCATGGAAAAGTTCTTCCCTGCCGAAAAGATAGTGTTCACCGGCAATCCCATCCGTAAGGAGATTGTCCCGGTGACGCAGGAAATGAAGGAGGAAGGATTGAAGTTTTATGGCCTGAATCCTGACAAGAAGCATATCTTCATCGTCGGAGGCAGCCTCGGCAGCCGCACCCTCAACGAGGCCATGAAGAAATGGATCTCGGAAGGATGTCCCGGAGGAGAGGACGTCGAGGTCCTGTGGCAGTGCGGCAAGTATTACAAACCGCAGGTCGATGCTTTCATGTCGGAGGCGCGGAAGGACAACCCCCTGGAAGGGGTCAAGCATTTGGATTTCATCAAGATGATGGATCTCGCATACGCCATGGCGGATGTGGTGATCTCCCGTTCCGGGGCCTGCTCGGTGTCCGAGCTCTGCGCCGCCAGGAAGGCCTGCATCCTCGTCCCCTCGCCCAACGTGGCGGAGGACCACCAGACGCACAACGCCATGGCACTCGTCCGCAAGGACGCAGCCATACTGGTGAAAGACTCGGAAGCGTCCGAAAAGATGATGGCGGAGGCCGTCTCGCTTGCGCATGACCCTGAAAGGATCAAGGCTATGGAGACGAATATCGCTCCGCTGGCGCGCATGGACGCCGCCATGGACATAGCAAAGGAAGTTTACAGACTGCTGGAAAAATGAAGAACGTTTATTTCATAGGAATCGGCGGCATAGGCATGAGCGCCATCGCACGGTACTACAAGTTCAAGGGGCTTGCAGTATCCGGGTATGACCGCACGCCGTCCGAACTGACTGCAAAGCTGCAGGAAGAAGGTATCGGAGTGCATTTTGAGGACGATCCGGACTTCGTTCCCAAGGATGCCGCGGAGACGCTCGTCATCTATACCCCCGCCATCCCAGCTGACAATGCGGAGCTTACTTATGTCAAGGAGAATGGCTACCGTGTGGTGAAACGCTCGCTGAGCCTCGGCGAGATCACCCGCGGCCAGGAATGCCTCGCCGTCGCCGGAACGCACGGCAAGACCACGACCAGCACGCTGGCCGCGCACATCCTCACGGAAAGCGGCGACGGCTGCTCGGCCTTCCTCGGCGGCATCTCCAAGAACTACGGGACGAACCTTCTCGTCAGCACCGTCCCCACCGTCGTGGCCGAGGCGGACGAGTTCGACCGTTCATTCCTCCAGCTGCATCCCGCGGCTGCCGTCATCACGGCCATGGATGCCGACCACCTGGACATCTACGGCGACCTTGCACACGTGCAGGAGGCCTTCAGGGCCTTCGCCTCGCAAGTTTCCGGGGTTCTCATCAAGAAACTCGGACTCCCCGTCACGGAAAAGGACACCAAGGCAAAGATACATACATACCATTACGACGATCCCACCGCAGATTTCCGCGCTGAGAACATCCGCCGCGGAACGTTAGGGCACTACACCTTCGACCTGGTGTATCCCCGCGGAGTCATCCGCGACATCACCCCAGGCGTTCCGGGATGGATATACATCGAGAACAGCATTGCCGCCGCCGCGCTCTGCCTGGTCCACGGAACGGACCCGGCGGCCGTGAAGCGCGCCATTGAGTCGTTCCGCGGAGTGCAGAGGCGCATGGACGTGCATTTCAACACCCCTGAGCTCACCTACAT
>JAFYZE010000200.1 GCA_017548805.1 Bacteroidales bacterium | reverse complement strand
TACTCGGAAGGAACGAGCTCGTGGTCGACGATGGGAGGATTGCCCCAGAGGGTGGTGAGCTCGAAATAGGCCCAGCCGCGGAACAGGTGCGCCTCGGCCACTGCCTGGGCGGCTGCCTTGCTCTGGTCAGGATTGATATGGCCGATGATCACGTTGGCGTGATAGATCAGGCCGTAGTAGCCGCTGAAGGAGCTCTCGATCTGGCTGGTCTCGGAGTTGAATCCGAACTCGCCGAGGGCGTCCATGTCGACGTTGTCGCCGTGGGCTGCGCCGCCGGCATAATAGTCGTCGGAAATGATGTTCTTGACGAGCATCACGTTGTAGTACCAGCCACGCACGTCGCTGTACATGGTGATGCCTGCGGACTCGATCTCGGAATCGTTCTTATAGTAGGTATCGTAATCGATGGCGCCCTTGCGGGGGATGTCGAGCAGGTCGCTGCAGGAAGTCAGGGCCAGGACGGCCGTCAGGATGGAAAGAATGATATATCTAGTTTTCATAAGGCAGTCAGATTAGAAAGTGACGTTCACACCGAAGACCACCTTCTTGGAGGTCGGATAGTTACCCTTGTCCACACCCATCGAGGCGCCGACACCGACGATTTCGGGGTCGAATCCGGGATATTTGGTGAAGGTGAACCAGTCGTCCAGGGAAGCGTAGATGCGCAGCTGGTCGATGAGGATCCTGTTGATGACACTCTTCGGGAAGTTGTAACCCAGCTGGATCTGCTTGATCTTGAGATAGCTGGCATCCATCACGACACCGCTTGAGGTCAGGAACTTGGCATAGTTGGCAGCGCCTGCGGCAGGCATGGTGCCGTTGGTATGGGTAGGAGTCCAGCGGTCTTCCGTCAGGTAGACGAGACGGTTGGAGGTGTAGTCGATGTTGTTGAGCGCGTTCAGGATCTGGTTCCCGCCGGCGCCGGACATGAACACCATGAAGTCGAGGCCCTTCCAGTCGGCATTGAAGGTCAAGCCGTAGTTGTAGGTCGGGATACCGGAACCAAGGTGACGCTTGTCACCGTCGGCAGGGTCGGTGGTAGTGGTGACGGAGCCGTCCTCGTTGTAGTGGTTGAAGAGGGCCTCACCGGTCGAGGAATCGACGCCTGCGAACTCATAGCCGTACAGATGCCAGGCCGGATAACCGATCTCGAAACGGGTGACGGTACCGTAGTTGCGGACGCCCGTTCCTGCGAGACCGTCCTTGAGGGTCGGGTGCAGGTAGGTGACGCGGTTCTTCAGGGTCGAGAAGTTGCCGCTGATGCTGTAGCCGAAATCGCCGATCTGGTCACGCCAGCGGATCTCGAGCTCGACACCCTTGTTGTCGACGTTACCGGCATTCATAGGAGATGCACTGACACCGACGATGGTGGAAGTGGTGATACCGGTAACAATGAGGTCCTTGGTCCTCTTGTCGAACCAGTCAAGGCTCATCGTGAGGCGGTCGCGGAGGAAACGGAGGTCGAGACCGACGTTGAACTGCTCGGAAGTCTCCCACTTAAGCTCCTGGTTGCCGGACATAGACGGAGCATAGCCGATGATGTACTGGTAGGAACCGTCGGAGTTCTGGAGGCCGGTAGGATACTGGCCGGCGGAGGTGATGTCATTGGCATAGGAATAGCCGCCGAGACCTGCGATGGAACCGTTCTGGCCCCAGCTGGCGCGCAGCTTGGCATAGTTGACTACACTCTTCAGGGGCAGGAAGAAAGACTCCTCGGAGAGGGTCCAACCGGCGGAAACCGAAGGGAAATATCCCCAGCGCATGGGCTTGGGCAGGACGGAGAGGTCTGCCGCATCCGCACGGAAAGTAGCCTGGACGTTGTACTTGTTGAGATAGCTCCAGCCGACGCGTCCGAAATAGGAATTCTTGCGGCTGAAATTCTCGACGCCGCCACCGACGGACTTGGTCGCGGTCGGAGTGGCCTGGCTGATATAGTAGAACAGAGGGTCGTCACGCTTGATACCGAAATCGATGACGCCGCCCGTATCGGAACCGCTGATACCGGCGCTGGTGCTGTAGCTGCGGCTCTGGCTGTAAGAGGTACCGGCCATCACGGAGACGTTGTGCTTGCCGAACTGGTGCATCCAGTTGAGGAAGTTCTCCCACTGATAGTACATCGAGTTGTTGGCGCTGCCACTGATGGACATATAGTACTGATGGGCATAACCCTCATTGACGAAATAGTCGTGGCTGTATCCGTAGTTGTCACCCGAAGAGAGACGGTAACCCAGACGGGAAGTGATCGTCAGTTCAGGGATGGGACGGAGGTTGAACGAAGTGGAACCGTTGATATTGAAGCCTTTGGAGATGGAATAGGAACGGTCGCGCTGGACGAGGGGATTGACATTCTCGGAGAGGTTGAACTGGGAGATACCGTAGATACGGCCCTGCTCGTCGGTCAGGAGGACCTTGCCCTCATCGAGATAATCCTTGATGAATTCAGGCTCCTTGCCGATCTCATAGACGGCCGGAGTCATAGGATCGAGCTGCAGGGCGGCGAGGACGGCGGAACCGTAGTCGGAACCCTCGGAGATGCTGCGCTGGCGGTAGACCTCGACCTGGTTGTTGCTCTGGACCTCGAGCCACGGCTTGAACTTCCAGGAACCGTTGATCATGCCTGTAACGCGGTTGTACACATCGGCGTCGCCGACGAACATACCGTCATTGTCCAGGTAGGAACCTGACAGGTAAAGGCTTCCGCGGTCGTTACCGGCCTGGAAGGTCAGGTTGTGGTGATGCATGAAGGAATTACCGTACGAAGCTCCGAGCCAGTCGGTATTGGTCTTCTGGTCCCATTTTCCGTAAACGTCGTTCAGGCTGATTGAGCCCTTCTCCATGTAGAACTGGATGAACTCCTCGGAGTTCATGACCTTCGGGGTCTTGCCCAGGCTCTGCGAAGAGAGCTGATAGGAATAGCTGATCTTGCCGTCGCCCTGGCCGCGGCGTGTGGTGATCATGACCACACCGTTACCGGCCTCAGCGCCGTAGATGGCTGCGGAAGCACCGTCCTTCAGGACCTCCATGGACTCGATGTCGTTGGGGTCGATGCCGGCGATGGAATTGGTGATACGGCCGTCGACGACGTAAAGAGGGTTGGCGTCGTTGTTGGAGGAGATACCGCGGACACGGATGGCCGGGGTAGCACCGGGACGGGCCGAAGATGCATAGGCCTGGACGCCCGCGGTCTTGCCCTGGAGGGCGGCCTCAGGCGAAGTGATGGTACGGTTGGCGATGTCCTCTGCCTTGACCTGGGAGATGGCGCCGGTTACGTCAGATTTTTTCTGGACGCCGTAACCCACGACGACGGTCTCCTCGATCATGAGGTTGTCGGTGGCAAGGACGATGTTGACAGTGGAGGTGGTGTTGGCCACGATCTCCTGCGTGACATAACCGACGGAGGAGAACACGATGGTCGCTCCGGCCGGGACTGTGATGGAGTATTTGCCGTCGAGATCGGTGATGACGCCGTTGGTCGTTCCCTGCTGGACTACTCCGACAGCGATCAACGGTTCATTCTGATCATCAACGACCTGACCT
>JAFYZE010000199.1 GCA_017548805.1 Bacteroidales bacterium | reverse complement strand
TGTCGCGGCCGACGATGATGGTGCCGTTGAGGCTGAGGCGAGTGCTGACGGGATATTTCGAAAGGATCTTGCAGACCTCGCTCATCGGCTGGTCGAGGTCGATCTTCACGGCCTCACCTTCGCCTGCCTTGCGGTACTCCTCGGGGATCAGCTCGTAAGGCTTGTCATCCATCTTCTCGATCCAGATGCCGTCGGCATTGATCTTGGCCTTGATGTTGCGGTCGGCCGAACAGCTGACGCCGAGGCCGATAGGACAGCTGGCGCCGTGGCGCGGCAGGCGCACGACACGGATATCGTGGGCCATGTACTTGCCGCCGAACTGGGCGCCGAGGCCGATCTTGCGGGTCTCCTCTAGGAGTTCCTGCTCCAGAGCGATATCGCGGAAAGCGCGTCCGGTCTCGTCGCCGCTGGTCGGCAGGCCGTCATAGTAGTGTGTCGAGGCGAGCTTCACCGTGAGGAGATTCTTTTCAGCGGAAGTGCCTCCGACGACTATGGCGATATGGTAAGGCGGGCACGCTGCAGTGCCGAGGGTCTTCATCTTAGATACGAGGAAAGGCACCAGGGTTCCGGGATTCTGGATGCGGGCCTTGGTCTCCTGATAGAGGTAGGTCTTGTTGGCGGAACCGCCGCCCTTGGTGACGCAGAGGAAACGGTACTCCATGCCTTCGGCGGCCTCTATGTCGATCTGGGCCGGGAGGTTGCACTTGGTATTGACCTCGTTGTACATATCCAGGGGGGCATTCTGCGAATAGCGGAGATTCTCCTCGGTGTAGGTCTTGTAGACGCCGAGCGAGAGGGCTTCCTCGTCGCAGAAGCCGGTCCAGACCTGCTGGCCCTTCTCGCCGTGGACAATGGCTGTGCCGGTGTCCTGGCAGAGCGGGAGCTTGCCCTTGGCGGCCACCTCAGCATTGCGCAGGAAGGTCAGGGCGACATACTTGTCATTCTCGGAAGCCTCGGGATCGCGCAGGATCGCGGCGACCTGCTCGTTGTGTGAACGGCGGAGCAGGAAGCTGACATCGCGGAATGCGGTGTTGGCCATCACGGTGAGCGCCTCAGGGCTGACCTTGAGGATGGGATGACCTTCGAAATCACTGGTGGAAACGAGCTTCTCGGAACCCGGAATCTTGTAATACTCGGTAGTGTCTGCTCCCAGCTGGAACATCGGAGCGTATTTGAATTCTGCCATTTTTTTGATATAGTTATTGATTATTCTTCATCATCGGCGACGGGGGTGAAGTTGCCGCTCCCCTGCTGCATCAGGAAGGTCTTCATGAATTCGTTCAGGTCGCCGTCCAGTACGCCCTGCGTATCGGCCGTGGAATAGCCGGTGCGGAGGTCCTTGACCATCTTGTACGGATGCAGGACGTAGGAGCGGATCTGAGATCCCCACTCGATCTTGCGCTTCTGTCCCTCCAGCTCGGCCTGCTTCTCCTGACGCTTCTTCAGCTCCAGGTCATAGAGGCGCGATTTGAGGATACGGAGGGCGTTTTCCTTGTTGCCTATCTGCGTGCGGCCCTCGGTATTCTCAACAACGATGCCCGTAGGGATGTGGCGGACGCGCACGCCGGTCTCGACCTTGTTGACGTTCTGGCCGCCGTGGCCGCCGCTGCGGAAGGTGTCCCATTCCAGGTCGGCGTCCTTGATCTCGATGTTGATGGTGTCGTCCACCAAAGGATATACGAAGACCGAGGAGAAAGTGGTCTGGCGCTTGCCCTGCGCGTTGAAAGGCGAAATGCGCACGAGGCGGTGAACTCCGTTCTCGGCCTTGAGATAGCCGTAGGCGAAGTCGCCCTCGATCTCGACGGTGACGGACTTGATGCCGGCCTCGTCGCCGTCCACCAGGCCGGTGACCTCGGTGCGGTAGCCGTTGCGCTCGGCCCAGCGCAGGTACATTCGCATGAGCATGGCGGACCAGTCATTGGCCTCGGTGCCGCCGGCACCGGAATTGATGGTCAGGATGGCTCCGAGATTGTCGCCCTCCGCGCCGAGCATGTTGCGCAGCTCGAGGGCCTCGATTTGCGCCAGCGCGCCGGCGTAAGCCGCGTCAAGTTCCTTGACCTCGGGCGTCTCGACCATCTCGTCCCCCTCGAGCGAAGTGCTCTCGCGGGCGAATTCGTACAGGACTTCAAGGTCGTCGACCGCGGTCGATGCCTTGTCATATCCGACGACCCAGAACTTCAGGGCCGACAGCTCCTTCAGGAACTTCTCGGCTTCCTTCGGATCGTTCCAGAAGTCCGGCGCAAGCGTCTTCTCTGTCATCTTCTCCACCTCAGCGCGCCTTCCGGGCATGTTGAGACACTGGTCAAGCGTCTCCAGCCTGTCCTTCAACTCCTTTATCTGGTCTGTCGTCGTCATATAAAGTGCAATATTTTACAAATATACTAAAAATACCGGCCTAAACCAGCTCGATGCCGGCGGCGGCGCATGCGATGCGCATGTCGTCCGGCCAGAGGCTGGACTGGATCTCGCCGATGTGGGCCTTGCGCAACAGGTACATGCAGAGGCGGGACTGGCCGATACCGCCGCCGATGCAGGCGGGCAGCATGCCGGCGAGCAGCTTCTTGTGGAAGAAGAGGTCCTTCTTCCACTCCTGGCCGCGGATTGCGAGCTGGCGCTCCAAAGACTCCGGGCTGACGCGGATGCCCATGCTGGACACCTCGAAGGCGCTTTCCAGGATGGGGTTCCAGAGCAGGATGTCGCCGTTCAGGCCGTTGAAGCCGTCGGAGTTGGGGGTGCTCCAATCGTCGTAGTCGGCGGCGCGGCCGTCATGGATGCTGCCGTCGGACAGTTCGCCGCCGATGCCGATGATGAACACGGCGCCGAACCTGCGGACAATCTCGTTCTCGCGATCCTTCGGGCTGAGGTTTGGATACATCTGCAGCAGTTCCTCAGAATGGATGAAATAAATATCCTCCGGAAGATTGGGCTCTATCTGCGGGAAACTCACATAAATCTTGTTCTCGGTGACCTTGATGGCTTCGTAGATGCGCTTTACCATCTTTTTCAGGAAATCGAGGTTGCGGTCTTCGGGGCGGATGACACGCTCCCAGTCCCACTGGTCCACGTAGATGGAGTGTATGTTGTCGAGCTCCTCGTCGGGACGGAGGGCGTTCATGTCGGTATAGATGCCACGGCCGGGGGCGATGCCAAGCTCAGCGAGCTTGAGGCGCTTCCATTTCGCAAGCGAATGGACGACCTCGGCCTGGCGTTCGCCCATGTCCTTGACGGGGAAGCGGACAGGGCGCTCGACGCCGTTCAGGTCGTCGTTGATGCCCGTTCCGGTCATGACGACCATCGGCGCAGTGACGCGCAGGAGCGCGAGCTGGGCGGAGAGGTTGTCCTGGAACATGTTCTTGACGGCCTTGATGGCTTTCTCAGTGTTTTCGACGCTGCCAAGTATGTTGCGGTAGCCTGAAGGGATGTACAGAGACATACGAAGTTCGTTTTATGTTCAATCTTTCAAATTTAGTCAAAAAATGCGTATTTTTGTATGACATGATAGGTATTTTTGACTCGGGAGCGGGCGGGCTGTCCGTCTACAGGGAGATCGTCAAGGTCCTCCCCGAGGAGAAATATGTCTATTACTCCGACAATGCGCACTGCCCCTACGGAGAGAAGAGCCGTGAATACGTCATCGACAGGGCACGCAAGATTACTGAATTCCTTATCGGACAGGGCTGTGACGTCATAGTCGTCGCCTGCAATACCGCCACGGCGGCCGCCATCGCCACCCTGCGGGCTGAGTACGGCATCCCCTTCATAGGGATGGAGCCGGCGGTCAAGCAGGGCGCCCTGCGCACGCGCAGCGGCGTCGTGGGCGTCCTCGCCACC
>JAFYZE010000198.1 GCA_017548805.1 Bacteroidales bacterium | reverse complement strand
TTTCCTTCGATGGCGTTGATGGCGACTTCGTACTGGTTGCCGTTGATCTTGAATTTATATTCTTTCATGGTATGGATATTATCTGGGTTGTTTTCTGAAAAGCTTGGACTTGTCGTTCCACGCGCTCCTGCGCGGCTGGAGGGTGATGACGAAGGGCTCCGCATCGTGCGCGCTCTCGCTGAGGAAGCGGTGTAGCGCCAGGGCTATGGCGGCCTCGGTCTCTCCGCCGGACTCCGCATTGAGCGCCATGGCGATGGCGAGGGCTATCTCATCCTCGCGTCCGCCGGCAGGCAGCGCGGCGGCCTTGACCGCCCTGGCGCTGCGTTTGAATGGATTGCGCAGCTTGACCTTGCCGGAGAATACCTTGCCGGAGAAGTTGTAGATGGTGAAGAGGATGAGGAGGGCGAGGAACACCATGGAGATGCTGACGATGGTCAGGGTGTATCCGTGGGGGTCGTTCTCCTTGACGATGTCGGACTTGGACTTCTGGTTGTGCTTGCCGTTGACCGAACGCGGGGAAGGTGCTGCGGCGTGGACGTCTTCGAACACCATCTCCTTCTTGTCGGTGGGGAACTTGCTGATGCTCTGCCCTTCAGGGACACCCGCAGGTATCTCGATGCTGTCAATGACCGTGCGGCCGTCGTTGCTGACGAGATAGAGGGTGGTGCCTTCCCTGAGCGGGAAATTGAGGTAGAAAGTGCCCTTGGAGGACTGTCCGTCAGCGAAGAACAGCGCCACCTGCCTCGGGCCTATCTTGGTGCGCAGGTCTCCCTTGACGATCTGGCTCTTGGTGAGGTTGGAAGGATCGTCGGAGAAATAGCAGCCGGCAATGTTGACCGTGCCCTGCGAAGTATTGAATACCTCGATCCATGGCGTACGGTCACCGAAATCATCCAGCACCGAGGAGGTGTTGTCCACCATGACCTCGGAGATGATGAGATCTATGACGTTCTGCGCCCGGAGGGACGCCGCGGCCAGGATGACGAGGGATACTGTCAGTAGTCGTTTCATCATAAGCCTGCTCTACAAAGGGAGATTGTCGTGTTTCTTGGCAGGGACCTCCTGCTGCTTGCAGCTGAGGGTCTCCAACGCGCGGATCACGCGGAAGCGGGTGTTGCGCGGCTCGATGATATCCTCGATATAGCCTTTCTGCGCAGCCTGGTAGGGGTTGCAGAACAGGTCATTGTATTCCTCTTCGGTGACGTTCTTGAGCACGCCGACCGCGCCCTTTGCGCCCATGACGGCGATCTCGGCGGAAGGCCATGCATAGTTGATGTCGCCGCGGAGCTGCTTGCAGCTCATGACGATATGGGCGCCGCCGTAGGACTTGCGGAGGGTGACGGTCACCTTTGGGACGGTGGCCTCGCCGTAAGCGTAGAGGAGCTTGGCTCCGTTGGTGATGATGGCGCCGTACTCCTGCTGCGTGCCGCAGAGGAATCCCGGAACGTCGACGAGCGTGACGAGCGGGATGTTGAAAGCGTCGCAGAAGCGCACGAAGCGTGCGGCCTTGCGCGAGGCGTTGATGTCCAGCACGCCCGCCAGGACGTCGGGCTGGTTGGCCACGACGCCGACGCTGCGGCCGTTCATGTGGGCGAAGCCCACTATGATGTTCTTGGCGAAATCCTTGTGTACCTCGAAGAAACGGCCGTCATCCACAATGCCGGAGATGACGCGGTACATGTCGTACGACTTGTTGGGATTGTCGGGGACGATCTCGTTGAGCGCGTCGTCGACGCGTGAAACAGGATCCGTGGTGGGAAGCTCCGGAGCCTCCTCGCGGTTGTTCTGGGGGAGATAGCTGAGAAGCTCCTTGATGGTGGCGATGCCTTCCTCCTCGGAAGCGGCCGCGAAGTGCGCCACTCCGCTCTTGGAGGCGTGGACCGCCGCTCCTCCGAGTTCCTCCTGGGTGACTTCCTCGCCGGTGACGCTCTTGACGACGGCCGGACCGGTCAGGAACATGTATGAAGTGTTCTTGACCATGAGGGTGAAGTCGGTGAGGGCGGGGGAGTAGACCGCGCCGCCGGCGCAGGGGCCGAATATGCCGCTGATCTGCGGCACGACGCCGGACGCAAGGATGTTGCGCTCGAATATGTCGCCGTAGCCTGCGAGGGAGTCGATGCCTTCCTGGATGCGGGCTCCGCCCGAGTCGTTAAGTCCGATGCACGGGGCCCCGTTGCGGACGGCGAGATCCATGACCTTGCAGATCTTCTCCGACATGGTCTTGGAGAGGGAACCTCCCGAAACGGTAAAGTCCTGTGCGAAAACGTATACCAGACGGCCGTCAACCGTGCCCTGTCCGGTCACGACTCCGTCGCCGTCAAAGTGCTGGGCGTCCATGCCGAAGTTGGTGCAGCGGTGCTGGACGAACATGTCGAATTCCTCGAAACTGCCCGCGTCGAGAAGGAGCTCTAGACGCTCCCTTGCGGTGAGTTTGCCTTTCCGGTGCTGGGCGTCGATGCGCTCCTGACCGCCACCGAGCCGGGCGGAAGCCCTGCGCTCTACGAGTTCATTGATCCTATTCTGCTGTATGTTCATATGGTATGAATTACTTATATTCCTTCAAATATATAAAAAAAACCTTGAAGTGGCAAGGTGCAAATACGAAAAGAGACATCCTGATTACAGGATGTCTCTTTTTTGATACTATTTGAACCGGATGGAGGGAGATTACTCCTCCGCGGGCTTCATGGTCGTATAGACGTTGGTGACGTCCTCGTCGTCCTCGAGAAGGTTCGTGAGCTTTTCGAGGGTAGCCCTCTGCTCGGGAGTGACGTCCTTGAGGTCGACGTTGGGGATGCGCTCGAAGCCTCCGGAAATGAGGTCGTAACCGTTCTCCTCGATGAACTTCTGGATGGCTCCGTAGGCGGTGTAGTCGCCGTAGATGCTGATCTCGACGGTGACGTTCTCGTCCTCGTCCTCGACCTCCTGCTTGAATACTTCCTCTGCGCCGTAGTCGATGAGCTCAAGCTCAAGCTCCTCGATATCGACGGGCTTGGCGGGATCTTCCTTGATGCGGAAAACGCACTTGTGGTCGAACATGAAACTGACGGAACCGGTGGTGCCGAGCGAACCTCCGCATTTGTTGAAGTAGCTGCGGACGTTGGCCACGGTGCGGGTGTTGTTGTCGGTAGCGGCCTCCACCAGATAGGCGATGCCGTGAGGGCCGTAGCCTTCGTAGA
>JAFYZE010000197.1 GCA_017548805.1 Bacteroidales bacterium | reverse complement strand
TCTATCGCGACCTCAACCGCTTCTTCATCGGTTACGAGCCTTCGATGGTCCTGACCGAGGATTCCGATCCGGTCTACGCCAACTACTTCGACAAGAAGGCTGACAAGACCAAGTACGATCCGGCCGAGCTCGAGGGTGAGTTTACCTTCTACTTCGCTGACGAGCAGCCCGCTATCAACGGCATCCAGCTCTACACCAACTACTGGAGCACTTCCGACACTCTCTATGTCGCCCAGTACGAGAAGAAGAACGGCAAGGATGTCATGGTTACCGATACCGTTAAGGTCGAGGGCAAGGATGTCATCGTTCCTGCTATCATCGACACTAACGTCATCGCTTACTTCCTGCCGGACAGCACTGTCCTCCAGTACTACTACAAGGATGGTGAGGCCATGTCCAAGACCCTCCTCAACCTCTGGAGCTACACTGAGACCGATCAGGCCAAGATGCTCTATGCCAACATCTTAGTCAAGACCACCTATGGTGAGTGCGAGATCCCTGCCGGTGACAATGGCTTCCATGTACGCTTCGTCCGTCCTCTCGACGTGAAGTTCGACCATGCCAAGGTTGCTGAAGAGTCCGCTGTTGCTGGTTTCAATGTGCTTCTTGCCCAGATCCTCAACAACATCACCGACTGGAACAAGCAGGCTGTCATCAAGGTTACGAAGGATAAGAACGGTAAGGTTACCAAGGTCGAGTCCAACGTCATCTCCGGTGTTGACATGTACGCATACTATGGCTTCAAGAAACTCATTCTTGACCTTGAAAATGCAAAGCGTGACCACTTCCAGATTGGTAATGACGATGCTCAGGAGCTCCTCAAGAAGGTTACTCCGGATGCCCAGCTCACCCTTGGAACCGTTGATCTCAAGACCGATGTCTTCACTGAGCTTGGTACCAACGAGCTTGATATCACCACGATTGACAAGCTCCTGAATGCTGCCATCAACTACAAGAACGACCGTGCTGTTGTCGAGACCTTCAACCTCTACATCCCGATCGCTATCGAGTACGCTTGGGGTACCATTACGGATACCATCGTGATCGAGGTCCTTCCTACCTCCGGCACTACTCCCCATAGTCTTTAAACTGATAGTTTGAAACTATATCTATGATTTGAGAAAGGGCGCGTCTGGAAGGCGCGCCTTTTCCAAATCAAAAAATCATATCGCATGAAAAGACTTTTTATCCTGCTTGCTGCTTTCGCTGTTCTGGTTTCCTGCGGTCCCAAACCCAAATATTCCGGTTCCCGGGGGGAAAAGACCCAGAAGGATGCTGAAGCCGAGTTTGTTTCTTCCCTCAACAAGTCTGATGAAGAGGCCCTTCTGGCCTTGGCGGACGAGTGTATGGATAAGTTCCAGGCCGGCCAGGTGGATGAGGCTTTGGATATGATTTATGTCCTCTACAACGGCGTCGTCTATAAGAAGTCCGCTTCTTATACGGCTCAGCTTGTGCAGCGCTTCAAGAGGTTTCCGGTTCTCTCGTATGAGCGTCTCTATCATAGTTTCTCCACTGAGGGCAACAATGACGTTTCCTACTCTTACGTGTTTGAGCCCGCTTCCGGCGACAGGGCTGCCCAGACAACAAAGTTGATGTTCAATCCGGTATATGTCGACGGAGAGTGGTACCTTACCTTCAAGGATGGTTCCCAGTCCAGCCGTGACCTTCCGGTGGACAAGCAGATCCATGAGCTTGCTCCCGCACCGGTAGCCCCCCGTTTGAACAAGAAGTCCAAGTAGAGGATTTAGATATTAATAACATTAAAATGACTCTTATGAAAAAAGCTATACTTATTCTTGCTGCTGCAATGATGATGGGTATCAGCGCCTCCGCCCAGGAGTTCAATCCGCACTGGTATCTCCAGCTTCGCGGTGGTGTCGCCGAGACTATCGGTGAGACCAACTTTGTTGACCTCCTCTCCCCGGCCGCTGATCTCTCCCTCGGCTATCAGTTCACCCCTGTCTTCGGCCTCCGCGGCAACGCTTTGGGTTGGCAGGCTAAGGGTGCCATGAGTGGTCTCGGGGCTAACACTGAGGTTTACAAGTTCAACTTTGCCCAGGCTGCCCTCGATGCTACTTTCGACATCGCCAATATCTTCAATGTCAACCTTGACCGTTTCCTCAGCCCTTATGCTTACCTCGGTGTCGGCGCCAACATGCGCTTCAACAACGATGAGGCCAAGGCTATCCAGGCCAAGGGTGGCAGCTTCGAGTATATGTGGGATGGCAAGGCTTTCAGCCCCGCCGGACGTGCCGGTCTCGGTTTCGACATCCGTCTCTCCGACGCCATCAAGCTCAATCTTGAGGCTGGTGTGAACGCTCTGTCCGATCACTTCAACTCCAAGAAGAACGAGCGCGCTGGCAAGCTGCCTGATTTCGACTATCAGTACACCGGCCTCGTCGGTCTCAAGATCGCTCTTGGACCCACCAAGAAGGCCGCTCCCGCTCCTGTAGTCGTTCCTCCTCCGGCACCCGCCCCGGCACCCGCCCCGGCACCGGCTCCGAAACCGGAACCGAAGCCCGTCGTGGTTGAGCAGCCCGCTCCCGCCCCGGCTCCCGAGCTCCAGGAGAACATCTACTTCATCATCAACAAGTGGAATATCCAGGCTTCCGAGGTTGCCAAGCTCGATGAGATCGCTGCTTTCATGGCTCAGAATCCTGACACCAAGGTTCAGCTCACCGGTCACGCCGACAAGGACACCGGTACCGCCCAGAGGAACCTCTTCCTCTCCGAGAAGCGTGCTGAGGCTGTCACCAACGAGCTCGTAAAGCGCGGCGTCGACAAGGCCCGTATTTCCTCTACCTTCAAGGGTGACACCGCGAACCCGTTCGCTACCCCTGAGGAGAACCGTGTTACCGTTTGCTTCGTGAAATAATTTCATTAAACAATAGAGTAATAATATGAAGTGAGCCGGGATGGAATCCAATTCCATCCCGGCTCTTTTTGTTGTTATCCCTCAGCATTTTGCTGAGGGATAACTATGTGATAAAGCTGTTATTCGGAGAGAAGTGGACCGCGGCCGCGGTCGTTGGCACGGTAGTGCGGGGCATAGAGGGACTCTATGCTGACCGCGGGCATCTGGAAGGAGCCACTCTGGGTGACCAGGAAGTCCTCAGTGATGACGGTGTTCTCTTCAGGGTAAGTGTCGAACCAGTACTCAGTGCGGTCGGCGAGGACGCTGCGGTAGCCGTGCGGGGTGAAAGCCCGCCAGCCGGCTACTCTGAGCGGCCGCAGCCACCAGCCGTAGTTGCCGGAAAGCTGGCTCGCAGGCCGCAGGGAAGCGGGCCTTGGAGCCGTCAGCTTGACGAAACTGCGGTTTTCCTCGTTCCATATACGGTATTCGGCGAAGACCTTGTCACCGATGCTGAGTTTATCTCCATCAGAGAGTTCATTGCGCTGAACCTTTCCGTCTACGGTGCGCTCCACGAAGAAGCGGCGCTCTACGGTGAATCCGTTGCCGGCAGCCTTGACTTCCTCGAAAGGTTTTGTGAATGTCTTGCTCAGGCTGATGATGCGCGTATCAAGCGTCTCCTGGGAGGCGTCCATGATTGTTGCGATGGCATTCACGAAGGATGCGTCCTCGTCCCAGTGCTGTGTTTCTTTCTGGACCATGAGCCAGAGGCTTATGCCGTCAGCTATGGAGAAGGCCTCTGCCTCGTCGGTACGCCTGTCGAAATAGCGCTCGCGGTCGCGCAGCAGGTCTGCGATGAAGGCGTGGGCATATGCCTCGCTTTCGAGCAGGCCGCGGTAAGGCATGACGGCATTAGGATAGTACCATCCGCCGGACGGGTGGGCTACGGCATACTCCTGCAGGGAGATCAGGTCCTTTATCGCAGAGTTACGCAGTTTGGCGCTCGTACCGAGGCGTATGCCCCACGCGGCGGCGAGCCTGCGGCCCTCCTCGGAGCCTGCAAGGCTCACGAGGGTGTGCAGCCGCCGCGCCTTGCCGAACACATATCCGTTCAGGCCTCTCTCCTTGCGGGGAGTGAGATATTCCTTCATCCTCTTCCTGAAATCCCGCAGTTTCTTGGAGTCGACATCCTTGGCGGAGAATTCGACTTCCGGATACATCACCCTGACGGATACATACTGCTCTTCGGAGAGGCCTCCGCACCAGATGGG
This sequence comes from Bacteroidales bacterium, assembly GCA_017548805.1. The sequence goes on along the minus strand of JAFYZE010000197.1, from coordinate 72 downwards.
ACGCTTGTTGTCGCCGAAGAATACCTTGTCGAGATACTTCACGGCCGCTTCCACAGTCCCGTACGGCACTGC
>JAFYZE010000196.1 GCA_017548805.1 Bacteroidales bacterium | reverse complement strand
TACGATTAGAAACCTAAATAGAATGCAGGCTGTTGCGGTTTTTCGTCCCTTCAGCCTGCATTTGGAATTCTGATGAAAGAAAAAGAAAAAGGGGGTCAATTAGGTGCGGATAGAGGGGGTCAATTTAGTGCGGATTCTCCATTATGCTTTTGAAGCAAGTTATCTCGAAATATAAACTCAGAATAGTCTCTTGGGTTCTTAATACTAGGTAATCGATGCCTATATCTTGTATACTGTAAATAATATACGACTTGCCACCATGACACATTTTTAAGTATTTGAATAAACCTAATCATATATACAGTATTAAATCGTTAGTGTCCGGTATAGGTCCTGCGGAGTAGCGTATGATGAGATAACTCAAATCTTCCACGAGATACTATCATGAAACACGATTCCTATCAAGTGCCTCACAGAGTACTCCATACAAACTTGCGTACCCTTCTTCCTTCTTCCATTTTTCCAGAGTACCCCCTTAAGTCAGCATTCGCGTATTATCTATATCCTTCTGCTTAAAACCTTCTGTGCAGACGCTATAGCGCACAATTGATTGATTTCCAGTGATAGCCATAGTTCCATCCTATCATTTTCGGCACGAGGACTTTAATCCTTCCCCTCATTCCTAATCACCGGCACATTACGCGCCAAACATAAATGCTCCCTCTTCAAACTATAGCTTTCTGTTCTGTCAACTCCAGGAAAGAATAAAAACCATCAAACTCTTTTCAACTCATTCTGGATATATTCCAGACTCGCAATCTTATCCTTTGTTTCCTCGAGATTGAGGCGGCGGGTGTTGTTGGAGTTGAACTCGTCGATGGCGACGGCTTTGACGTTGCCTTCGGTGAAGTATTTATCGTAGTTGAGGGTGCGGTTGTCGGCGGGGACGCGGAAGAAGTTGCCGAGGTCCTCGGCCTTTGCGCATTCTTCCTTGGTGAGGAGAGTTTCGTACATCTTTTCTCCGTGGCGAATGCCGATGACCTTGATGTCTTCCTTCTTTCCGCCGAAGAGCTCGCAGACAGCCTCGGCCTGGGTCTGGATGGTGCAGGCCGGGGCTTTCTGGACGAGGATGTCGCCGTTCTGGCCATGTTCGAAGGCGAAGAGCACGAGGTCAACGGCCTCGTCCAGGCTCATAATGAAACGCGTCATGCTCGGCTCGGTGAGGGTGATGGGCTGCCCGGCGCGGATCTGGTCGATCCAGAGGGGGATGACGCTGCCGCGCGAGCACATGACGTTGCCGTAGCGCGTGCAGCAGATCTTGGTGCCGAGGGAGTTGCGGCTCTTCGCGACGGCGACCTTCTCCTCGAGGGCCTTGCTGATGCCCATGGCGTTGATGGGATAGGCGGCCTTGTCGGTGGAAAGGCAGATGACGCACTTGACGCCGGCGTCGATGGCGGCGTCAAGGACGTTGTCCGTACCGATGACATTGGTTTTGACGGCCTCCATCGGGAAAAACTCGCAGCTAGGTACCTGCTTGAGTGCGGCGGCGTGGAAGATGTAGTCCACGCCGCGCACGGCGCTCTTGAGCGTGGACTTGTTGCGCACGTCGCCGATGTAGAACTTGATCTTGTTCGCGACCTCCGGATAATTGGCCTGGTACTCATGGCGCATGTCGTCCTGCTTCTTCTCGTCGCGCGAGAAGATGCGGATCTCCTTGATGTCTGTCGTGAGGAAACGCTTGAGGACGGCGTTGCCGAAGGAACCGGTTCCTCCGGTGATCATGAGTGTTCTGTCTTTGAAGATGGACATAATATCTCTTATTGCTGATTAATCATACATGCAGAACTTCGAGTTCTCGCTCTTGAACTCCGGGACGGTCTTCTTCATGAGCATGACCATGTCGGGAATCTCGACGTCGCGGGACAGGGTCTCGAGCTTGTCCACGACGTCCTTGGCATCCGCGTATTCGTACTGGCGTACGCGGGCGATGCGGATACGGTCGTGGGAGGTTGGCTCGGTATTCTCGGCGTTGGAGAGGACTTCCTCGTAGAGTTTCTCGCCCGGACGGAGTCCGGTGTACTCGATCTCGATGTCCTTGCCGACCTTGAGGCCGGCCAGCGAGATCATCTTCCTGGCAAGGTCGTCAATCTTGACGGATTCGCCCATGTCGAAGGCGAATATCTGGTTGCCCTTGGACAGGGCCATGGCTTCCATGACGAGGCGGCAGGCCTCGGGAATGGTCATGAAATAGCGGGTGATGCGGGGGTCGGTGACCGTGACGGGGCCGCCTTTCTCGATCTGCTCGCGGAAACGCGGGATGACGGAGCCGTTGGAGCCGAGGACATTGCCGAAGCGCGTGGTGACGAACTTGGTCTTGCCCTGGACCTTGCCGGCCTCAAGGGCGAGGCCGAGGGACTGCACGTAGATCTCTGCGAGACGCTTGGTACAGCCCATGATGTTGGTGGGATTGACGGCCTTGTCGGTGGAGATCATGACCATCTTCTCGACGCCGTACTCGATGCATTTGTCGGCGACGTTGCGGGAGCCGTGGACATTGACGAGGACGGCCTCGCAGGGGTTCTCCTCCATCAGGGGGACGTGTTTGTACGCCGCGGCGTGGAAGACTATCTGCGGGTGCCACTTGCGGAAGACATAGTCCAGCCGCGGCATCTGGCGCACGTCGCCGATCACCGGGACGAAGTCAAGCTGCGGGAAGCGGCCTTCCAACTCCAGGCGGATGTTGTGCATTGGGGTCTCCGCATTGTCGTAGAGAATGAGTTTCTTGATGCCGAATGCGGCCAGCTGGCGGCAGAGCTCGCTGCCGATGGAGCCGGCCGCGCCGGTCACCATGATGACCTTGCCTTCGCATTCGGCCTTGATCTCGTCGACGTTGAGGCGGATCTCCTCGCGGCCGAGAAGGTCCTCGATCCTGACGGCGCGGACCTTGTTCTTCATGATGCGGCCGCCGACGACCTCGTCGATGGTCGGCGCGAGGAGGACCTTGAGGCCGTTGTCGGAACAGAAGCGGACGAGGCCGTCCTTTTCAGTCTTGGCCTCGGCCTCGGTGGCGAAAAGGATGCAGTCGAGCGTGAAGCGGTCGACGAGCTCCTTGAGCTTGTTCTCGCTTTCGTAGCCGTAGACACGCGTTTCATTGACCTTGTACTCGGCGGTCAGGGCGTGAGGGACGAGGAATCCCACCACCTGATAGTGCGGCGAATCCTTGAGGCGCGAGACGGTGGCGACGGACTTCTCGGTGATGCCGTACACGAGGACGCGCTGGAGGCTGTGCTGTGCTTTCAGCTGGCTCTTGTACCTGTCATACACGAAGATCATCGAGAGCCTGAGCGCGATGAGCAGGAATGAAGTCAGCAGGAAATCGATCAACAGGCCGAGCAGCACGGTGCTGGGGTTGACAATTTTCCTCACGATGGCGAGCACCACGAACATGAGGACGACCTTCAGGATCGATATCCAGAAAATGTTGACCAGGTCGCGGAGCTGGGAATGCCTGATGACGACCTTGTAGTTCTGGAAAAGCAGCAAGGCCGCCAGGCTCGCTATTGCGGCCCCGACGAGCCACCACAGGACAAAGTGTCCCTGATAGGCGCTCTTGCTGTTGGCGAAAAGAGTGATGAGAAATAGGACGAGGACCGAGGAAAGGCACGACAACGCCAGGTCGATGAAGAACACGACCCTCGTGTCGAGGTACTCGTACATGTACCTCTTGAGCCTCTCCGGCATCAACCTGCTCAACCGGCCCTGACTCGTCTTGGTGTTACTCATAGAATTGCTTTTATTGATTTAGGTTATTATTTCGGGTGTATATTGTTTTTGGTTATATTCTAATCAATCCTTCGATGTGTCTTTCTTCACCCGTTTCACGGTGTGCTTGATCTTGCCGATTTCGAGCACCGGACTTGGTCTTTAGGCGTTTGGTGCTCGTTTTGACCACTTTTGAGCACCGGGCTTACCTACCCGTCGGGCCGGGCGGAGCTAGCCGCTGTAGCGGCTCTCCAGTACGGCCCAGTCTACAAGGGGACAGAGGGCAGGAATAGCAGCACTAAAAGAATAGAAACCGTTTATTATCAAATCGTTAGCTACTACAACAAAGATCAATTTACATCGCCACCAGACTGAACGCATCAGCAAAGGGGATGGTGCCTATTTGGTGCAGGTGGTTCTGCCAGGCAGGTTCGCTATGGCTGAGTTCGGAGATGCCGTGCGCGGTAAGGCGTTTCGTATTCTTGCAAACGGTATCGATGATGGCCATTTCTTTCTCCGTGAAACAGCTCATGTCGGCCTCGGCGTTGGATGTCAGGGCGATGCTTTCCTGTTCTTTCACCATCCTGGGCTCGGGGACTATCTCGTCGAATGCGCTGTAGACCCTGTCCCAGCGCTGAGGTACCGGGCCGAATTCGATGGCGTTGTAGGCAAGGCCGGAGATGGCCATTCCGCGCTCGCGGTATGAGAGGAAATCAATGTAGAACAACACCTTGTTCATCTTGGTCTGGAAGATTTCCCCCATGTTGTTCAGGAGATAGAGAAGCAGGTTTTTAATGCGGACTGTGGATTGGGGCGCGAAGCCGTTCTCAATCCCGCGGCCGCTGCGGAAAAGCTGTGCTACCGCACGCTGCTCGTCACGCCACGCACCGGCATCCTTTATCACTTCTTCTGCGCGGGCAGTGATCTTCGCGAACTCCTTGTCCGTAAGCTGATGGCGCGAGCTGTGCACCAGGTCGAGGAAAACGCGAGGGTTCATCGCGCTGCGGATCATCTTGCCGTTGCTCTCGCTCGGGACCTCGCCCATCTCATACAGCCGATACTGGTTGACTCCGAAACCGAGGATGACGGACATCTTGGCGGCGCTGAGCCCATAACGCTCGCGCAGGGCTATGATCTCGTCCGTGTAAGGGACTCCGTATTTGGCGCGGTACTGGTTTGTGACCTGCTCGTAGCCGATGGTGTCGCTCTCCGTCGTCGTAAACTGCTCGCCACTCTCATCATCACGGAAAGCAATGTGGACGTAGGGATACTTCTCCCCACGGAACTCCCAGGTGTCATTGTCATAAATGACACGCATGGGCTTGCCTGTGTATGGACTGTTCGCTGTCATGACTATATGGTTTTGAACGGATATATCATGGGATGCTCTGCTATATGGAAAGAAATGCAAATCGTCTGTCCGTTCTGATATCCCAGGGTGATCTTGATGTAAACCTCGCGGCCTTTGACATCCTTGCCGAACACCCACATCTCCCTCTCTTTGTTAAGCTCGTCGATCAGAGGTCCCTCAACATAATCCTGCACCTCAAGGTTCCTTACAATAAACTCACGCTGCAAAGGCGTAATGTCCAACTGCTGCAATGCTTCCTTGTTCTTCCCTCTGTCATCCCTGAAAATGATGCCGAACACCTGCACCTTAGTATTGAACTGTTCCAGGAACCTCTTGACCTCTTCATTCGTCACCATATCTTCCGTGTATTATCTTTGCAATAATACAACGAATTTCCCAAATATCCAACGATAAAGTTGGATTTATGTGTTTCTCTCTCTTTGGGAGGGTCACTGTTCTCTTTTTTCATGGTTCAAGTTTTTTAGGTATTTAACCGGAGCGTGCTTGATTTGGTCACTTCTGAGCACGGGAGCTCGGTTTTGGGGCCATTGGTGCTCGTTTTGGTCACTTCTGAGCACGGGAGCTTTGTTTTGGGGCCGTCGGTGCTCGTTTTGGTCACTTCCGAGCACCGGGGCTCTGTTTTGGTGCCGTCGGTGCTTGATTTGGCCGTTTTCGAGCACCGGGGTGATGCTACGCGGCGGGGCGGGCTGGGTGGCACGGCGGGCCGGGCCGGGCGGAGCTAGCCGCTGCGGAGGCGCCGGTCATCGCGCTTCGTACCGGGCGCTGACAACGGCCCAGTCGACGAGGGGCCAGAGGGCGGCGAGGT
>JAFYZE010000195.1 GCA_017548805.1 Bacteroidales bacterium | reverse complement strand
GCCGTCGGACAGGCCGTCAAGGCCACTCAGGACGGTCCCAACATCAAGCCCGGTGCCGGTACATTCGATGTGTACTACAGGCCCGACAGCGATGTCATCTTCGTGCTGGAGGCCGGTTCCGAGCTGACCTACTGGGGTGTCGTCGGTACCATCAACGGATGGGCTGCCCCCGACTGCATCATGTACCAGGACGAGAGCGGCAAGTTTGTCTATGACAACCTTGAGACCACTGGCGCTGCCGAGATCAAGATCCGTCAGAATGAGGATTGGGCCGTGAACCGCGGTGGAGACTTCGTTGATTTCGGCGAGCCTATCGCTGTTGAGAACAACGGTGGCAACATCAAGCTCGGCCGTGACGCCAAGTTCAGCATTGTCTACGATCCCGAGGCTGAGACCGTCACCCTCAACGGTGAGTATACCGGCGAGGCCCCGGCTCTCCCCGAGACCATGTACATCATCGGCGACGGTGTCGGTGGTTGGGACTGGGGTGCCGACTATATCGTGAGCATGACTCCCGTCAACGGCCAGGCAGGACAATTCTGGGCCATCCGCTACATCGAGGCCGGCAAGGGCTTCAAGTTCTGCGCTGTCAAGGAGTGGAACGGAGACTTCACCGGACTGGGTGAGGACACGGGCTACACCGTGGCTGACGGCAACTGCTTCGTAGCGGAGAACGGAGTGTACATGATCTATGTGGACACCGCCAACAAGAAACTCTGCGTGGAGAAGGCACAGGTCTATGGCATCGGCGAATGCTTCGGCGGCTGGGATGCCAAGATGGCAAGCGCCCTCTTCACCGAGCAGGACGGCAAACTGGTCGGCAAGACTGCAGCCGACGGAGATATCCGCATTTATGCGGAGAGCTCCATCGCTACCAGCGACTGGTGGACCCGCGAGTTCGTGTTCTTCGACGGCAAGATCGCCTACCGTGGCAACGGTGGCGACCAGGACCGCGTCAAGGTTGAGGCGGGCAAGACCGTCACCCTCGACTTCAACGCCGGCACCGCCGTCGTTGAGTAATTCTCGACACATTCAATGGGAAAGCCGACTCCGTGCCGGCTTTCCCTTTTTATCCTTAAATTTACTCTCATGAAAAAGTCCGGATACCTCCTGCTCATTGCGGCCCTCCTGTCACTCGCGGTTTCCTGCCGGGAGAAGGAGCCCCTGCCCGCACCGGCTACGCTGACGGTCTCTCCGACCGAGATCAGCTTTACGGCCGACGATATGTCGAACAAGCTCCTGCTGGTGACCACGACCGAGCCGTGGAGCGCCTCGGCTTCGGGGAGCTGGATCCATCTGGACAAGACTGCCGGATCTTCCGGCGGCTCCGTCACCGTGACGGTCGATCCCAACGAAGGGACCGAAGACCGCAAGGGGACCATCTCCTTCACGGGTGCGGAGAAGGCTGCCGTCACGGTGACGCAGGCCGGGTCCGACATCCGGACCCTGGTTGCTAACCCTGACCCGTTGGGGGACACAAAACTTGGATCGACGACCTATCAGCTGCTGATCTATTCCTTCGCGGACAGCGACGGAAACGGCGTAGGCGATTTCAAGGGCATAATTTCGAAACTGGACTACCTGGACGCCATCGGCGCTACGGCGCTGTGGCTGTCCCCGGCCCATCCGACTTCGTCCTATCACGCCTATGACGTTAATGATTATTTCAAGGTCAATGAGCTTTACGGTGACGAGAAGGACTTCGAGGACCTGATCAAAGCCGCACACGAGAAGGGCATCAAGATCTATATGGATTTCGTGCTGAATCACAGCGGCAAGAACAACGAATGGTTCAAGAGCGTTCAGGCCGATCCGGAAAACAGTCCCTACAAGGACTTCTATGTGCTTTCCAAGAATCCTTCCGCTGACGCCAGTGCCGGTAAGATAGACAATTACGGCGGCGGCAAGGACATCGGAATGGGCGGATGGCACTCCCTCGGTGACGGCGATCTCGGCTACAAGGGCCGTCTGCATTTCAAGGTGCAGACCAGCGGCGGAAAGCCTTCGAAGGTGACTGTGACCAAGACCGACGAAGCCGTTACCGGCAATGTGTCCGACGCATCCCTCTGGATATATGCGGGCAATCCCGGCAAGGACTATGCGATGAAGAAGACGGCGGACAACGTATATGAAGTCGTCGCTGACATCGACACTCCCTGGGGCTTCCTCGTGCGTACTGTCAGCGGCAACAATTGGCCGGACGGAAGCAAGTACGGAGGCGTGGCCGGGGCGAATGTCATTACCTTCGGACAGCCGCTCAGCCTGACTTCCAACAATGCCCAGGACATCACCTTCGGCGCCACGACTTACTATCTGGCGAGTTTCGCCGAATCGATGCCCGACCTCAACTACGGTCCGTACACTTCCTGCGAGGAGTCCGGAGCCTTCAAGGCCACCGTGGAGGCTGCCACGAAGTGGGTCAACCTCGGAGTGGACGGCTTCCGCCTCGACGCAGTGCTGTGGGTGTATCAGGCGCAGGTCAAGGCCAACCAGCGTTTCCTTGACCAGTGGTACCAGTCGGTGAATGCCGCATACAAGGCGGCCGGCCATGATGATAACATCTTCATGGTCGGCGAGGCCTGGGAAGGTCACAGCACGGAGAAACAGTATTACAAGGGACTGATCTCCAATTTCGAGTTCGAGTACTTCGGTGCCTTGAGCAGGGCCGTCGGCGGCAACGCTTCGGACTATGTATCATCCGTCAACACATACATAGCGGACCACAAAGCCCAGCGCAGCGACGCCATCACCTCGATCTTCATGACCAACCACGACCAGAACCGCGCGGCCGAGTCCTTCGGCAAGAATGCCGACAAGGAGAAGCAGGCCGCCGCGATGATGCTTACCACTCCCGGCAAGCCCTTCATCTATCAGGGTGAGGAACTTGGATACTGGGGCAATAAGGATCAGAAAGGCGACGTGTATGTCCGTACTCCCATCATGTGGGACAAGGCCGGTAAGGATTGCGCCAGGAAGGGCGTGGAGAACAACGTCGACAACTCCATGCTTACGTCTTCCATTTCCGTGGAGGCGCAGAGCGCCGATACTGAGTCGCTCCTGTCGGTGTACAGGACCTTCTCTCGCATCCGCAACACCTATCCCGCCCTGGCGGACGGTACTATGACTGCCTCGAAACTGAATGGGGGAGCGGTAGCTTCGTGGTACATGACCTCATCTTCCGGCCAGAAGATGCTGGTCATCCACAATTGCGGCGGCGCCGAGAAGAGGATGGATGTCAGCGACAGCATAGCGCGCCCCGTGGCCATCCTCGGCACGGTCAAGGCCGACCGCAACACGTTGATCATGCCCGGACATTCCTCGATAGTGTTCCTCCTCTAATCCGTCCTGAACCATGCGCAAAATACTTTACCTCGCATTCATCCTTGCCCTGGCCGTCTCGTGCGGCGGGCATCACGATCCGGACGATCCGACGCCCGCCGCCGGCACCCTTGTCAAGGGTGCGGACGTGAGCTGGGTGACGGAGATGGAATCGAAGGGATACAAGTTCTACAGCAAATCCGGCCAGGAAAAGGATCTTTTCGCGCTGATGAAGGAGCTCGGCTTCGATGCCGTGCGCCTGCGCGTGTGGGTGAGCCCCACAGGGGGATGGAACGGCCGCGATGATGTGTTCGCCAAGGCGAAGCGGGCGCAGGCACAGGGGCTCAAGGTCATGGTGGATTTCCACTACAGTGACTACTGGGCCGATCCCGGCAAGCAGAACGTGCCCGTGGCATGGAGAGGAAAGACCGCAACGGCAATTGCCTCAGCGATAAAGGAGCATACCCGTGATGTCCTGCAGGCGCTGAAACTCGCCGGCGTGGACGTGCCGTGGGTGCAGGTGGGCAATGAGGTCACCAGCGGAATGCTCTGGGATTCAGGCAAGGTCTCAGGCACGTCCGTCGGGCATTTCGTGAGCTATTTCGACGCCGGACGCGAAGCCGTGAAGGCTGTCTATCCCAACGCCAAGGTGATACTCCATCTGGACAATGGCTGGAACATCGATACGCTCAACTGGTTCCTGACCCTGATGCAGGCGCATTCGCTCCAGTACGACATCCTGGGACTGTCGCTCTATCCTTCGTATTGGGAGAACGGCGCATATCCCGACTGGACCCCCAAGGTCAGGCAGTTCCTGACCAACCTGCCCATACTGACGGGCTCTTACGGCAAGCCCGTGATGCTCGTGGAATTCGGAATGCCTGCGGCCCAGCCTGACAAGGCCAAGGCCGCGCTCCAATACATCTTTGACCAAACGCGTGGGAATGACTCTTTCCTCGGGGTCTTCTATTGGGAGCCCGAGGCGGAGCATGACCGCAACGGATACGACTACGGGGCCTTCTCCGGAGGCAAGCCTACCGCGGCCCTCGATCCCTTTGGCGATTAGCCATTGTCATTCTGAGCGAAGCGAAAGAATCTGAGAAATGAAAAGAATACTCTACCTTCTATCCCTGAGCCTCCTGGTGCTGTGCTGCACCGGGAAGCCGTCACAGGACCGTGCCTGGACCGACACGTCCGTCGTATATGAGCTGAATGTCCGGCAGTTCACGCCGGAAGGCACTTTCGCCGCAGCGCAGCGTCAGCTGCCCCGGCTCAAGGCGCTCGGCGTGGACATCATCTGGCTGATGCCGATCTATCCCATCGGCGAGCTGGAGCGCAAGGGAAGCCTCGGCTCCTATTATGCCATCCGCGACTATTGCGACGTGAACCCTGAGTTCGGTACGCTTAATGACTTCTCGGTCTTCCTTGCGGAGGCCCATGACCAGGGGTTCAAGGTTATCCTCGACTGGGTGGCCAACCACACTTCTCCGGACCACCCCTGGGTGACGGAGAAGCCCGCGGACTGGTATTACCGCGACTCGCTTGGCCATACGATAGTGGAGTATGACTGGACCG
>JAFYZE010000194.1 GCA_017548805.1 Bacteroidales bacterium | reverse complement strand
CGGCTATAAGGAAGGCGATTTCGCCATGGTCATGGGTTATCCCGGACGCACGGACCGTTATGCCTCTGCCGCGAAGATCAGCTATCTGGAGCAGGTCCAGTACCCGATAAGCAACGTCATCAGGGGTGACCAGATGGCGATCGTCAACGCCTGGATGAACGCCGATCCCGAAGTACGCCTCAAATATTCGGATTATTATTTCAGCCTGTCCAACGTCCAGGAGAACAACGAAGGCATGGTCCAGTGCCTTACCCGTTTCGGGGTCGCGGACGAGCGCCGTGGGCTGGAGAAGGAACTCCAGGTCTGGATTGACGCCGACCCTGCACGCAAGGCGAAGTGGGGAGGTCTTCTGAAGGAACTTGATGACAAGTATGCCGCTATTTCCTCAGCCGAGGCCAACCTCGTATGCTACCGGGAGACCATGGTGCGCGGCACCCGGCTGGGAGTCATAGCCACCCGCCTAAAGTCCATCCGCAGCGCTCTCGACGACAGCAGGCGCGTCAGGCAGATGCAGGCGACCGACGCCGCCCAGTACGCCGAGATGGACCTCAGGGTGGAGCGCGACCTGTTCCGCTATGCCGCGATGACATACTACACCAATGTCGACAGCTGTTACTGGGGCCCTTTCCAGAAGGAGCTCTTCGACCTGTACAAAGACGACATGGAGGCGTTCTGCGCCAATACCTGGGACTGCAGCTGGATGACGGACGAGAAGCGCATCGTCCGCTTCCTGACCATGGAAGGCTCCGAGATGGAGCCGCTGTATGACGATGCGCTGTACAAGTTCCTGACCGAGGTGGCAGTGAGCGCTTTCAACGACGTCATAGACGCTACCCCGGGAGACAGGACGGTCAGCCAGCTCGGGAACGAATACACCCGCGCGCTGTACAGTATGCGTCTGGACAAGGGCATTTCCCAGTATCCCGACGCCAACAGCACCATGCGCATCACTTACGGCACGGTCTCGGGCTACGAGCCGCGTGACGGAGTCTGGTGTTCCTGGCGCTCCACGCCTGCCGGCATCCTGGAGAAATACGACCCCGAATCGTACGATTTCAATCTCAAGCCCGACTGGAAAGCCCTGCTCGAAGAGCATTGCGGGCGTCAGGGCACGGATATGTACTTCGATGCCAATTTCTTGACGGACAATGATATAACCGGAGGCAATTCCGGCTCGCCCGTGCTGGACGCACAGGGGCGGCTCATCGGTCTTGCTTTCGACGGTAACAAGGAGTCGCTGGCCAGCGATGTTAGGAGCGTGCCTGGCTACAACATGTGCGTCAACGTCGACATCCGCTTCGTCATCTGGACGCTCCGGAATTATGCCCACATGGACCGGATACTGGAAGAGATAGGACTTTAAACATACGATATCATGGAATTCATAGATGTAATACAGAAACGCCATTCGGTGAGGAAGTTCACCGGTGAGCCCGTGGACAGGGAGATTATCGACGCCATCCTCGACATCGCCGGGACCGCCCCTTCGTCCAAGAATTCGCACAGTTCGGCCTTCATGGTGGTCGACGACAAGGACACGCTCTCGGCCATAGCCGAGATGCGCGACCGTGGCTCCGCCTTCGTCAAGGACGCCGCCGCGGCTATCGTGGTCATGGGTGACCACACCAAGACCGACATCTGGGTGGAGAACGCCTCCATTTCCGCCACCTTCATCCAGCTGGCCGCGACGGCCATGGACCTCGGCAGCTGCTGGGTGCATGTCCGCGACCGTCTGCGCTCCAAGGACGACCCTGCCAAGGGTACGGCCGAGGAGTACCTGCGCGGCCTGCTCGGCATCCGCGACGAGTACAGCGTGCTGTGCGTCGTAGCATTGGGCCATGAGGCCCTTCCCGAAAACTGAAATAAACCTTAAAGCATAAAAGAAAATGAAAAGAATTATTGTTGGTTTGGCATTTGCCGCCGCTCTGCTCTGCGGCTGCCAGAAGATCAATGACCTCGAGTCCCGCATGAAAGTGGCGGAGACCGACATTTCCTCCCTTAAGTCCGATGTCGCCAAGCTCGTGGCGGCTGTTGAGAAGAACTGTTCCATCACCGGCTGGAACGAGACTGCCGAAGGCGTTACCATCAACCTTTCCGACGGAAGCACCATCACCCTCAAGAACGGCAAGGACGGGGATGCAGTCCTGAAGAGCATCTCTTCCGAGAACGGTGTCGTCGTAATCACCCTTGTTGACGGATCCGTCTACAATCTCCCCTTGGCAGAAGATTATCCGCTCAAGGCCGTCAAGTCCATCACCTACATTCCCGACTATGCTGACGGCAAGGCTACTGTCAGCTACATGAAGCCTGAAGACGCCACGGCAGACCTGAAGTTCATGGTGCGTCCCGCTTCCGCGGTGACCGCCCTCATCAAGGGAGTCGAGGCCGGATCCGTCAAGGTCATCCCGTTCGCGGCTTCCGTCGCGACGCGTTCCCTGGCCGATGAGGTGACCGAGCTTCCCTGCAAGTCTTTCAGCCTTGATTCTGACGGCTTGATGAAGGTCCAGGTCAACGCATCCGGGCTTGGAGCGGACTTCTTCGCCGGCAAGAGCGGCGCTGCGATCGCAGTCGTCATCTCCGACGGTCTCTCCGAGATCTCTTCTGCTTTCGTCCCGCTCGTGGCGGAGTGCTCCGGCCTCGAGTACGGCGGTGTCGTCTACGGCACGGCCAAGATGGCCGACGGCAAGACCTGGATGACCGAGAACCTCCGTTATCTCCCCGAGGGATATGAACCTTGCTCTGACCTGACCAATGTCACCGGCGGCGTCTACATGCCTGTCGTGATGAACGAAGCCAAGACTGCTGCCGCATTCGGCACTGCGGAAGATGTCGAGAAGCAGGGCTACCTGTACCAGTCCGAGGTCGCCCTCGGCCTCAAGGTCGGTGACATCAAGTCCGAGGAGGATGCCAAGGCCCTTGAGGGCACCCGCGGCATCTGCCCGGAGGGATGGCACATCCCTACGCTCGGCGACTATCTCGGCCTGGTCGGCAAGTCCGTAGGCGCTGACACCAATGCTGATGCTCCCTACTATGACGGCAAGAACGGCTCCATCCAGATGCTGAACGCCGACGGCTTCAACCTCTTCGCATGCGGCGCCGTCTCCATCCAGGACAACACAAAGACTTCCGGTACCCTCATGGGAAGGGCTGCCAACTACGATTATATCTCGTCCGGATTCATCTGCGGCTCCAGCTATGCCGGCTGCACCATCAAGGATGATGTCCTGACCAACGTCCAGTTCTTCGGCCTCATGCCCATGACCAACAAGGCTACAGAGGCGGAGTTCACCGCGAACGGCTCCAAGCTCAGCTACCGCATCGCTGCAGCCGTCCGCTGCGTAAAGGACTAGTCCTTGCTCCGCAGGATAGCCATAGCCTTTTTGCTGGCACTGTCGGCGGCCGTATGGTCGTCGGCGGCGCCGGCGTCATATACCGTCTCCGGCCGTGTCCTTGACGCGGCCGGAGACATTCCCTTGCTCGGCGCCGCCGTCAGCCTCGACGGAGGCCTGTGGGCGGTCACCGACGCCGAGGGGCGTTTCTCCATCAAGGGTGTCCAGTCCGGCAAATACACGCTGACGGCCTCGTGCCTCGGCTATGTCGACACCCCCATGGAGGTTGAGGTCAAGTCCGACGTGACGGGCCTCGTCATAAGGATGCAGGAGCATTCCCTCGCCCTGAAGGAAGTCGTGGTGACGGCGCAGAACCCCAAGGATGGGGTAGGCACGTCCCACACCCTCGGCCGTGATGCACTGAACCATCTCCAGCTCTCGAGCATGACGGACATGGCCGCCTTGCTGCCCGGCGGTAAGACATCCAACCCCGACCTGACCAGCGGGAGCGCCTTCTCGCTCCGTTCCGGAGGCTCTTCGGCGGCCAACGCTGCCTTCGGAACCGCCCTTGAGGTGGACGGAGTCCGGCTCGGCAACAACGCCGGTTTCGGCGCCATGTCGGGCGTTGATACCCGAAGTATTTCCGTAGATAATGTAGAGTCCGTTGAGGTTATCACCGGTGTGCCTTCCGCTGAATACGGCGACCTTAACAGCGGCATGGTCCGCATACACACCCGAAAGGGTCGCACGCCGCTGAACGTCTCGTTTACGGTCAACCCGCGTACCTGGCAGACTTCCGTCTCCAAGGGCGTGGACCTGCAGGAAGGCCGCGGCGTCCTGAATCTCGGAGCCGAGTGGGCCAGGGCCACCAGGAAACTGGTTTCGCCTTACGAGTCCTACACCCGCCGCGGCATTTCGCTCGCGTATTCCAATACCTTCGCCAAAGTGCTCCGCTTCGAGGCGGGAGTGTCCGGTAATATAGGTGGAATGGACTCTGAGGACGATCCTGACGCATTCTCGGGAGAGTTCTCCAAGGTTAGGGATAATACCTTCAGGGCCAATACATCCCTGACTTGGCTCATCAACAGTCCTTGGGCCACCAACCTTGCGCTGGACGCTTCGGTCAATTTCGCCGATAACCTCTCGCATGACAGGAGGTTCAACACTTTCGGCTCCAACCAGCCGGCTGTCCATGCCGAGTCCGAAGGATACTGGCTGGCGGACCGCCTGCCGCTGACCTATTATTCGGACCAGATAGTGGATTCGAAGGAGCTCGACTTCTCCGCATCCTTGAAATACACCTTGAACCGCCGCTGGAACGAATGGCGGAGCAATACCAAGGCGGGAGTGCAGTGGAAGGCCAACGGCAACGTCGGTGCGGGCGAGTATTATGAGGATCCCGCCCTCGCCGCCAACGGCTACCGTCCCAGGCCGTACACGGACTATCCGTTCATGCACAATGTCTCGCTCTATGCCGAGGAGGATTTCACCATGCCCCTCGGTGGGACCCGGCTCCAGCTCGTAGCCGGCCTGAGATTCGAGAACGTCTTCGTTGCCGGGACCGAGTATGAGGACATGAATACCCTTTCCCCGCGCGTCAACGCCAAATGGAGTTTATCGGATAAGTTCTCGATACGCGGAGGATGGGGCATAACGGAGAAGCTTCCGTCCTTCTATATCCTGTACCCCAAGCAGGAGTACCGGGACATCATGACGTTCGGTTTCTCCCACGGAACCTCTTCGTCCTATGTGTATTATACCCAGCCCTATACGATGGTATTCAACCCCTTGCTGCGCTGGCAGCGGGGGCGCAACGCCGAGGTGGGCGTTGATGCGGAGTTCCTCCGCACCAAGGTGTCGCTGGTCGGATTCTACAACCGTACATCTTTTCCTTACAAGTACTCTAACCTGTACGAGCCGTTCTCGTACGACATCCTGCAGCGGCCGGACGGCCTAGCCCTGTCCGACGATCCGGATATACGCGTGGACAGCCGGACAGGAGCGGTGGACATAAGGGAAGGGGAGAGCTGGATACCGATGGACGTCAAGGTCACGGACCGCAGCTTCGCAAGGTCCGTCAGGCAGGACAACGGTGCTGACATGGACAGGGCGGGACTGGAACTGACGGTAGATTTCCCGCAGATAGAGCCGATATTCACCCAGTTCAGGCTGGACGCCTCCTATGTGTGGACGCATACCGTGGACGAATCGCTCTCGTATTACTATGTGAACGGATGGTCGCATCCGTCACTGCCGGACCGTTCCTACCCTTACGTGGGCATCTATGCCAACGGAGGCGGATCGTCCGTAGTGAACGGACGCGAGACCCAGAATCTTGATGCGAATCTTACGGCCATCACGCACATCCCCCAGGCGCGCTTGATCATCACCTGCCGTCTCGAGGCATCCCTCCTGACGCGCTCTCGCAACCTGTCGGTATACAACGGGTCGGACTATGCCTTCACCGTCTCTCCCGAAGGGAAGGCCGCGACGGGTGGGAATATCCATGACGGGGATTCCTATACCGCCGTTTGGCCCGTGGCGTACATTGACCTGGATGGAACGCTCCATCCCTTTACTGAAGCCGAGGCGGCCGATCCCGCTTTCTCGAACCTTATCCTCAAGTCATCGAACATGAGGACCTTCGCGGAGGACGGCTATGGCCCGTACATGTCCGCCAATCTCAGCATCACCAAAGAGATAGGCGACCATGCGAGCCTGTCTTTCTTCGCCAACAATTTCACTAATTCGCGGCCCTTCGTTGTCTCCAAGG
>JAFYZE010000193.1 GCA_017548805.1 Bacteroidales bacterium | reverse complement strand
CTTGACTTTGTAGTAGAACTTCGTACGGGACATTCGCATCTTCTCGCTGATGCGGGTAATGTCCAGTTCGGTATCCGCAATCTCCTTCTCCATGAGCTCGTAGAGGTCTTTCAGGAAGGCCTTGTCCCTCGGGCTGAGCTCCTCCGGAGCGATCTCCTCCGCCGAGGTGGCTTCGCCCAGCCGGCGGTGCAGCTTCTCGCGGTTCTCCAGCAGGGACTTGACCAGGGCGAGAAGGTAAGCCGGCTGGAAAGGCTTGGTGACATACGCGTCAGCGCCTACTCCGAGGCCTTCGACCTGATTCTCGACCGCCACCTTGGCCGTGACGAGCACGACAGGAATGTGGCTCAGTTCGAGCTCTCCCTTGACTGCCTTGCACAGGTCATATCCGCTCATTCCGGGCATCACGACATCGCTGATGATGAGGTTGGGAACCTCCTCAGCCATGCCCTTGAGGGCCGAAGCACCGTCGAAATAGACGGTGACATCATAGTGCGGGGACAGGAGCACCTTGACATAGTTGGCGATGTCTATGTCATCGTCGACTATCGCGATGCGCTGGCGGTCAGTCGAATCCGGCTGTTCCTGCGAAGCCGTTTCCCCAGTCTCCTTGGGCAGGATGATCTGGGGCTGGATCTCCGTGCGCTCATCCTCGGTGTAGGATCCCGCGCTTGCGGGCAGGATGAAACTGAAGCGCGCTCCTCCTTCCGGGCGGTTCCAGGCACGGATGTATCCGTGATGGAGGCCCGTCAGGGCGCGGGAATAATAAAGCCCGATACCGGAACCCTGCGTATCTCCCTGGTTTCCTGCCTGGTAGAAGCGTTCGAATATCTTCTCCTCCTGGCCTTCGGGAATGCCGCAGCCGCTGTCAGTCACGCTTATGCAAGCATACTGCGAATCGGTATCCTTCTCCGTCAGGGGGAAATCCGCAGCAGCCGCTTCGCGCGAAAGGACGTCGAACGACAGTGAGACCTTTCCTCCGGAAGGAGTGAATTTGAGGGCATTGGCCAGAAGGTTCATCACTATCTTGTTGACCTTGTCCACGTCGGCCCACATGACGAAAGGTTCCTCAAGCCCGTATGCTCCAAGTTCGATACCCTTGGCTCCGGCGTTGTAACGGAACATGTCGAGCGCCGCCCGCAGGGGGGCGACCATGTCGGTCTTCGCCACCTTCATCTGGAGCTTGCTGTTGCCTATGCGGTTGAAGTCGAGCAGCTGGTTCACGAGACTCAGCATCCAGTCTGAATTGCGCCTGATGATGCCGACCAGCTGGCGGTCCTGACCCTTTATGCCGGGGGAGTCCGCAAGCTGGGAGGCCGGTCCGGCTATCATTGTCAAAGGTGTGCGGAACTCATGCGCAATGTTCGAGAAATAGTTCATCTGGATGCGCGCCAGCTCCTTTTCCTGCCGGTGGGCGGCTTCTACGCGCTCCCTTTCCATGCGTTCCTCGGCGACTTTCTCCGCCGCCTCTTCGCGAACGCGCCGGATGCGGCGGAACCCTTTCCACGCCATCCAGACAAGGGACAGAACGACCAGGGTAAGGAGGATACGGAACCACCAGGTCCTGTACCATGGCGGCAGGACCTTGACGTTCAAGGCCTTTTCGGTCTCGACAATGCTCCTGTTGTTGTTTGTGATCCTTACCTTGAAAGTGTACTTCCCTGCAGGGAGGTTCGCATAATATGCTTCATGGTTGTCGCCTGCGTCGACCCAATACTTGTCGAAGCCCTCCATCATATAGTAATAGTGGGTCCTCTCGTGCTCGCTGTAATCCAGCGCGGCAAACGATATACTGAAGCCGTTCTGCCAGTCACGGATCAGGATGTCCGGATCCTTGGCGAGTTCCAGCTCTATCGGGCCTCCTTCCGCCGGACTGACGAGACGGCTGTGGATCTTCAGGTCCTCGAAGACCAGCGGTACCGTACGTTTCTGGGATACATCCAGAGGGTTGAACCAGGTGAGCCCATGAGTTCCTCCGAAGACCAGGGTGCCGTCCGGCAGCAGGCATGAAGCCCTGTCGGAGAACTGGTTGCCGCCAATGCCGTCCGCCTCGAAATAATTGACGAATCCGCCCGTCGTCCTGTCATATTTCCCGAGGCCGTTCATCGTGGACACCCAGATGTTGCCCTGCCTGTCCTGTTCCAGGGAACAGACATCCAGGCAGGGGACTCCCGGCACCCGGACCGTCGCACCGTCCTTGACGGACCTCAGCAGTCCGTTCGCTACGGTAGCGGTCCAGATGTCTCCGGCCCCGTCCTTGAGCAGTTTGTTGGGCACCATGACCGAACGCCGTATGCATGAATCCCTCTCTTCCTGGGAGAGTTTGCGCTCGGTGGCCTCCATGGTATAAGTGTTTACCTCGAAGAGGTCGTGATTGAAAGCCGCGGCGAGAAGTTTGCCGGGCTCGGACATTAAGATGTCCATGACAAATGTCCACTCATTGCCCTCTGCCAAAGGAACATAGCTCACACTGTGGTCCTTGTTGTCGTATCTTAGAAGCGATGACATCGAGCCTCCTATCCAGATGACGTTCCTGTCGTCTTCGGCTATGGAAATAGGATTCATCATATCGAGACTCTCCAGGGCCTTCAAGGATCTCCCGTCGAAACGGCACCTGACGGCCCTGAACTTGTCCGTGAAAAGCACCCAGATATCACCGTTCGACGCCTTGAATACCTTTGAGGCACGGATGTAACCGACGTTCGAGTCAGGGAGCAGGTGCGAAACTTCCACCCTGCTGACGCGGTTGCTTCCCAGGTCGTATACGAAAAGTCCGTCCGTCTGCGTGCAAATCCACAGGCGTCCGTCCTCATAATACAGGGAGATGACGGTCTTGTCCTGGAAATAATTCGTCAAGTATTTGTTGCCGTTGAACTGGTCCTTGTACTGATACGAAACAACGTATCCGTGGTCGGCCGTTCCGAACCAGAGGTTGCTCCTGCTGTCACGGAAAACAGTGCTTATGTCGGAAGAGGGCAGGTCGAACGGGAATCCGGCTTCGTCCTGGAAGGTGACCTTTCCTGTAGTCCTGTAGTAATAGAACACACCCTGGCCGATGACCTGCAGCAAGATGGACCTGTCATCGATGGCATATATCAAGTCGACGTCGCCTCCCATGATACGGGACTCACGCTTTATGGCTTCAGGCAGTTCCTTCCATTGCATGGCCCTGGTGTCGAACACGCTTATGCGGCCCATGCCGGACATCCACAGCTCGCCGTTCCCCGTATCGCACAAGTGGTACACCATATGAGGGACGGAAATGGTCTGGAGTTTCGTGAAAGTCGTCGTTTCATAGCAGTCGAGACTGGCTCCAGTCGGTACCCACAGCCTTCCTTCCGCATCTATGACCATGTCGGATACGAAGGCGTTCAACTCACGGATGACAGGTTTTACGACCTGTTCCTCCCGGTCGTACCGGAACAGGGAAGTACCGTTGCTGAAAAGCATGTCGCCGCGCGCTGTCTCTAGTATCCTGGAGATATTGCGGTTGTCGCTGAGGATGGGCACTCTCTTGAAACACCCTTTGTCCGTATGATATGCCAGGCCGTTCACAGTGGCGACCCACAGCCTTCCGTCGGCGCTTTTGAAGACCGTGTTGACCTGGTTGTCAGGCAAGCCTGTCGTATCGTCGGCACAGAAATACTGGTGGAACTCGTGTACGCTGTATTTGTTAAGGCCGCGGAAAGTCGCGATCCAGATGTGCCCGTCGGCGTCTTCGGCGAAAGCGTTGACCCTCTGGTTGGAAATGCGGTCGGATATGACTACGCGTTCAGGGTCTTCCTGGGGAAACGAGTGCTTTTCCAGTGTGGTACAGGCGGCCAGAATGGACACAAAGAACGCCAAGTATCTGATTTTCATATTATCGGTCATTAGTCATTGCATAAAAATAATGATTTTTTGAACAAATCCGAAGATTTTTGAACAAATGCATTTCACGTGCGTAACATATGGAAAAGCATTTGTCGGCATGAAAAAACGTTTTAGTAGCCGATAGCGTAATTTTGCATCGTAACAAAGACCGTATTTATGGCACTGAAACAAATCTCCTTGATACTCGGTACAGCCCTGCTCCTTACCGCTTGCGGCGGCAGGGGACAGCATGGCCGGTCCGAGTGCCCCGGCGCGCTGGAGACATCAGCCGCCGCTTCCACCGTCCAGACCAAGTCCGGCCCCGTGGCCGGATATGTCGACGACGGCGTTTTCATCTACAAGGGCATTCCTTATGCCAAGGCTGAGCGCTTCATGCAGGCGGAGGATCCGGATCCATGGACGGAAGTCCGCGCAAGCCGGGCCTATGGCCCGACCTGCCCTCAGGGGGCCCGTACCGGATGGTATGACGACAACCAGGCCTTTGCGATGCACTGGGACGACGGATTTCCGGACGAGGACTGCCTCCGCGTCAATGTATGGACGGCAGGCATCAAGGACGGGGCGAAGCGCCCCGTGATGGTCTGGCTCCACGGCGGCGGTTTCTCCGCCGGCTCCGGCCAGGAACTCATCTCCTATGACGGAACCAACCTTGCCCGTGACCACGGTGTCGTCGTCGTCTCCCTCAACCATCGCCTCAACACGCTCGGTTTCCTCGACCTTTCCGCTTTCGGAGGGAAATATGAGCATACCGGCAATCTCGGAATGCTGGACATCGTCAAGGCCCTCGAATGGGTCCGTGACAATATCTCCAGTTTCGGCGGTGATCCGTCCAATGTCACCATCTTCGGGCAGAGCGGCGGCGGCGGAAAGGTCTCCACGCTCATGGCAATGCCCTCCGCTAAGGGCCTGTTCCACAAAGCAATAGTACAGAGCGGATCCATTACCAACCTGATGGACCCGAAATATTCGCGCCGTATCGGCGCCGCTACGGTCGAGACCCTGGGCATCAATCCTTCCCGCATCGACGATATCGCCTCCGTCCCTTACCACGATCTGCTCAGCGCTTATGAGAAAGCTGTGGAAAAGGTCCGTGACGAAGCGACCGCTGACGGTGCGATGCCGGAGAACATCCTCGACATGCTCGTGTTCGGTGCACTCCCGGTCGTTGACGGCGAGGTAATCCCTGCCGCTCCCTCGAGCCAGGAGGCCCTTGCATTGTCCAAGGACATTCCGGTCATCATCGGTACTGTCTACAACGAGTTCACTCCCGACCGGGAGGATCCTATCTTCCGTCCTCTCGCAGTGAAGCAGGCGGCTGACCGCAGCGCTGCAGGTTGCGCGCCCGTGTACATGTACCTTTTCAAATGGTCTTCTCCCGTACTCGCCGGTGTCTTTGGCAGCACCCATTGCCTGGAGATCCCGTTCGTCTTTGACAATGTCCTGTTGCACAGGACTTTCACAGGCGGGGGAGAGGATGCCGTCGAACTTGGCCATCGCTTGAGCCGCGTCTGGACCAGTTTCGCCAGGACCGGCATCCCTTCGGCCGACGGCATCCCGGGATGGGAACCTTATCCCCGGAACATGGTTTTCGATATAGAATCCGAATTACAATAAACAATTAACCAATCATTTTCGATCTCATGAGAAATTCTGTACTCAGGAAACTGGCGGCTCTCATGCTGTCCGTTCTCATCGGACTTCCGCTCTCTGCTCAGCAGAGGGTGACAGTCTCAGGTCAGGTCGTCGATGATCAGAATGAACCGTTGATCGCTGTAGGAGTAGTCCAGCAGGGAACGACCAACGGCGTCATCACCGATCTCGACGGCAAATATTCCATCACAGTCCCGGCAGGAGCGACGATCGTGTTCTCCTCCGTCGGTTACGTCACACAGGAGATAGTGGCCAATACTTCCTCCACTGTCAACATCGTCCTTGCCACCGACAACCTCATGATCGAGGAGACCGTCGTCGTGGGTTACGGCGTCCAGAAAAAATCTGACGTAACCGGCG
>JAFYZE010000192.1 GCA_017548805.1 Bacteroidales bacterium | reverse complement strand
GTCAACCGTTCGACTTTCGTCAACAAGAAAGCCCGCGAGCAGTTCGAGCTTGACTCCTACCGCAGGCTTCTCGACATCGAGGACTCCAACGCCAAGACCGTTGACGCCCTCATGAAGCTCGAGCTTCCTTCCGGTGTCGAGGTCGAGATCAAGGTCTGACAGAGATGAAAGAGCCTCCCCGGCTAAGATGCCAGGGAGCCCTACGGTCCCATAGCTCAGTTGGTTAGAGCACCTGACTCATAATCAGGGAGTCGCAGGATCATGCCCTGCTGGGACCACTCGGGCAAAAGGTCCGCCATTATCGGCGGACCTTTTTGCGTCTTGGCCCAGCAGGCCATGATCCATGGCCTTTTTCCATTGAGGGGCGTACCCCTCAAACTCCCTGCGTCGCTCCGCTCCGAAACTGTTTTTCGTCTGTGCGTTTTTTCCTATAAGCGCGAGAAAATGCTGAAAACTCGCGCGAGATGAGATAAAAATGGCTTTTCGCGCGGAAATACGCCAGGAATCCGCGCGGGAAGCTGGTCTCAGTGCATTGCGATAACGAGCGGGCGCACTTTCGGCGTTTGGCGGCGGTTTTTGCGGCAGAGGCGGGATTACAAACCCGCCTCTGCCGCATTTATGCCTCTCAGAGGCCGTTTGTGCGCTTGATAGAAATTGCCCCGCTCAGCCAGAGCATGCCGCGAGGGTGCACCGACGCGCCTTAGGAGGCGCTTCGCGGATGGGGCCGTGCTACCTCTTAGAGAAGAGTTTGTTCTCGAGGAACTCGATCAAGAAGAAGACGACGGTCAGGCATGCGGCGAAAGCGATGGAGCGCGAGCAGTTCCAGGCCTGGGTGGCGTCGGGGTGATTGACAAGGATGAAGGGGATGAACAGGAGCAGCTGCCAGACGAAACCCATCAGGAAGGAGAAGGTAAGGATATACTTCCCCTTTTTGTCGTGCTTGCTCTCCATGATCTCGAACGAGATGAAGAACAGCACGCAGAAAGCCGTGATCCAATACCAGCGGGATGCCCGTTCGCAGGCGGACAGGTCGAAAAGCGAGGCGGCCGCAATAGGGCCGAAAATGATGATCAGGAGAAAAACCACCCTTATGAACCGAAGGAAGACGCCTCCCTTGTTCCCTTTGTTAATCTTGTTGATTATAAGTGACATGGTCCTGTATAATTATGCTGCTCCGCATCAAATATACGAATAATTGACTAACTTTGTTAAGAGAAAAAACCACGATTATGAAAACCAGAATCATCAGAAGATTTGCGGCAGTCGTTACCGTCCTCATCACTTTCTGTTTCCTGACTTCCTGCCAGTCGAAGGAGGAGAAGGTCATTTCCCAGCTTGAGTCCCTCTGCAAGACGGTCGAGAAGGACAGTTTCAGCGTCGATGACATCGACTCCCTGCAGGCCAGGTTCGATGCCGTCCGCGAGACCGCGAAGGAGTGCAATTTCACGAACGAGCAGCTGAAGGAAGTGGCAAGGCTCGAGGCCCGTTTCACGAAAGCGATAGCCAAGAAGGCGATAGAGCGCGTAGGCAGTGCCCTTGAGGGGATTGTAGACGGGCTGTCAGGAGACAACTGACAGGTGCAGCCGGATTTAAACTCGTGAAAGACAGGATCAATACCGGAAGGCAGCTGGAGCTGGATGTGGCGAGGGTGTTCGCCATCTTCTACATGGTGATAGTCCATGTGTATGAGGAGATGGGCGCCGTGAACTACTGGAGCATGCCCGACAGCTTTTTCCGCGGGATAATAGAGTTCACCGGGGGGCCTCTGGCCGCTCCGGTGTTCATGTTCGTGATGGGCGTCGGCATGGTCTACACCAAGCACCGCAATCCCAGGGCATTCGCGATAAGGGGTCTCAAGTTGCTGGGAGCGTCTTACCTGCTCAATGTCATCAGGATGACCATACCGTTCCTGCTGGCGCGTCTTTCCGGGGATTCTTGGGGGTATTGGACGATAGTCGATACGATAGGTCTGGTCGACATCCTGCAGTTCGCGGGAGTGGCCTTCCTGTTTGTCGCCCTGCTGGAAAAATGGAAGGTAGGGCGGTATGGGATACTCTCGATCGCCCTGCTCCTTCAAGGACTCGGGATCGTGCTGCTCCATAGTTTCGACGGCCTGCCCCGCGCGGCGCAGTACGCCGTCGGCCTCGTCTTCCACACCAATTCCAACGTCTGTTTCCCCCTGTCGCTCTGGTTCGTGTACCCGGCGGCCGGAATCGTTTTCGGCGAGTACCTGCAGACCGTCAGGGACAAGAGGAGGATGTACGGCCGCATAGCCGTCGTGTCCGCCGCCGGACTGGCGGGACTGACTGCGGCGATGAAATACATGGGATGGGATCCGGTGAATGTCTTTGCCCTTTCCCGCGATTCATACTACATCCAGCATCTCCCGGGAACGTTGTGGACGCTTTTTGCCGTCGGCCTGCATCTGTTCGTCTGCTACCGCATTTCCCTTCATCTGAGCGGGGCTTTCCTGAAAGCTATCGACTTCACTTCCAGGCATGTGAATACCGTCTACCTTATCCAGTGGGTGCTGATTCCGTACATAGTTGTCGCGATGGAAGCGGCCGGCCAGCCGAGACTGCCGGCCTGGGCGATAGTGCCGGCCGGCATCCTGATAGCCAGCGTCAGCATCTGGCTTGCGAAATATATCCGCGTCAAGCTATAGCAAAAAGCCTCAGTCCGGGAACTGAGGCTTTTTGCTTCGCACTTAGCATGCTGTTTATTCTTGCAGGGCCGCCATGATATTGAGTGTGGTCCGCACGACTATCCAGTCGTAATGTTTCGTCACTTCGTCGAGTGATTCATAAGGACGCATGTCCGGATGGATCATCAGGTCCTCGCGTTTTTCTTCGCCGCAGCAGTATCCGGCCATCTCGTGCGACGCGGTCCAGCGCAGATGCTCGAGTATGGCAAGGTATTCCAGGACTTTGGCGGCGCTGTCATCCTGACCGCTATAATGCCTGCCTTCGTATCGTATCGGAATATCGTATGCGGTTTCCGGGGTCTTCCACAAGCGGGCGGGACAAAGCGCAGCCTTGACCTTTACGTGGAAATAATTCGCGTAGTCCTGCTCTGTCTTGCGGCGGAGCTCCATACGGTGGGCAAGTTCCGAGCCGGGCTTGCGGCGTATCAGCTCTTCCCGGTCATCCCAGGAAACGCCGTCGCCCACGCTGGCGGTATAAGATGCCTGGAACCGCCTGGCATAACGCATATGCCCTTCTTTCGAGACATTGTCCCAAGTCCATGTCTTGTCGGTCTCTCCTATGGTACGGATGAGTTCGCGACCGCCATAACTGTCGTTGAAGAAGCGGATCATGTCCTTGTACTCATCCGGCCGGTTCATCTTGACGACTATTAGCAGGTTGTCAAGGCCTTTGCGGTGTTTGAAGGCGCTTTCGAGCATTTCGATGGCCAGGTTGATGCTCCTGCTGTCGTCACCGAGGGATATGAAAGCATAATTGAGAGTCTCTATCCGCTCCCTGAGCAATACCCGGAATGCTTCGGACTGAGTGTCGGCCTGGATGAACCTGACGCGCTCCGAGACGTCCAGCGCCGGGCGGGCCGCCTTGTATCCGGCGGCCAGCCTGTCCATGTCAGCGTCCACTACTTCGCAGTGGAAGGGACTGGCTTGTCCGTCCTTGCCGACGAAGGTCCCGAACTCGTACAGGAAGGATAATGCGCCCTGCCCGCTTTCGCCGAATCCGCAGACCATCGCCCGGAAGGGGCTGCAGACATAGCCTGCCGGCTCACCGTCTGCAGTCCTGCCGACTTCCACCAGCCGGACGGGATACAGGCTCTCATCGCTTTTCAAAGCGTTGGTCGCCAGGAAGGAAGAATCTATGATGTGTATGTTTGAATCCGACGCCTGGTCCATTTTCAATGCGGCGCCTTCCCGTTTGGCGTGGTAGTAAACCTGTGCCTTGACAGGAAGCATACAGCGCAATGCCGAGAGGTTCTCGTCAGCCTTGTCCGACAATAGATAAAAACAGTTGTCCGGGGAGGATGCCCAGGCTGCCAGGCGCTTCAGTCCGAGTTCCTCGAAGAATGCGCCTTCAGTACATTTCGCGATGGTCTTCCTGGCCTTGAGCACGACCGCATCCGGCATATCCATGCGGAGCTTTTCGATGATGGACGATCCTGACTTCACACCCCTGAAAAATCCGAGGATGGACACCTTGGCAGGGAGTGATTCTCCCGAAGGTTCCTCCACGAAGATGACCTTATCCCCTGCCGGAAGGCTCTTGGCAAGGGCCACGGCCTTCCTTCCCGTTCCGAGGAAGATATGTGTCCTTGCGCCGGATGCCTTCCCCGCATGGTTGAGCAGCCAGGTCCGGCTGACAATTCTCCCAGCCAGGAAATGCACGATCAGGATGGATGTCGTCCACATCGCGCAGATATACAGTCCTTGGAGAAGGATCAAGTGGGCCTGTGGATTCACCACCCCTTCGACAGCCATTCCGTCATGCAGGTTGAAGAATGGCGTCATATTGCCGAAGGTATAGATCATCTTGAACAGGAACAGGTCCGCAGCTGACAATATGGATATCACCAGCTTCGGGAACCAGGCCTTGGCAGATGCGAAATCATAGGCCTGCCAGTAGAGCATGGAGGCGAGGGTGAGGATGACCAGGGCGGGGATCCAGAGCCTGTCCGGTCTCCGCCGGAGCATCACAAGGGTCAATGCGCCGTACAGGAGTACGGCTGCAATGACCAGCCAGGATACAGCTCCGGCGCTCAGCTGTTCAAGGAATGAAAGCATGGCTTACTGGTAGAAAACCCTCAGGATGTTGGCACCCTTGCTGTCCTTTCCTCCGAGCGTCAGGCCGATGGAAGCCATCATGCCGCTGTTGTCGAAGGGATAGCTCGTGAATACGTTCTTCTTGTTTTCAGTTCCGAATATGTTGGCGTTGCCCTTCATCATACGGTAACCGACCTTGAAACTGGCGTTCAGGACTGGAAGCCTTGAATGGAATTCGAGTCCGAAGAAGATGTCGGTCATGTCTACATACGAGAAGTTCATGCCTTCCAGGACGCCCCAGCCCAAAGAGTGGATCTGGGGGGTATAAGCATAGGAAGCGAGGATGTCTACGTCAAGGTACTGATGGATTCCTCCTCCGACACGGAACTCACCGTTCATGAACGCGAACGAGCCGCTGAACAGGTACCGGGGGGCGCCGTTCAATGCAGACTCTTGAAGCGTTGACTCGAAAGCAGTGGCGCGTGCCAATGAAGTGGACCAGCCGGGCAGTATAGGGAATTTCAGGAAAGAAACGCTTCCCATCTCCTTGTAGGAATTCGCCTCACCGGCGTTGATAAACATGTCGGACAATCCCAGTTCGCCCGTGAGGACTCCAAGGTTTCCTCCTTCGGAGTAGGACATGCGGTGCAGCGTGTTGTGTTTCTCATTGAAAGTGAAAATACCCTTGTATGCAAGGTCCTTGTGCCTTCTCTGTCCGCGCAGCCTCACTCCTCCGGAGAAGCCGGGTTCAGGACCCGTGCTGAAGCGGCGGAACTCATATTTGTATTTTCCGTAAGGAAGGTCGACTATTGCATCGGTGTAGTGGTCGTATTCCTTTACGCGGGGCTCCCCTCCATCAAGGGAAGTGAGATACACGTTGAAGCCGGTAACGGCGTTTGTTGTGCTCCTGAAAGCATCCGAGAGAATGTGTAGAGGGAAGCTGGGCTTCATCGTCACGTTCAGGGTGTCAACAGCGCCGATGACTCCTGACTGCCTTACGAATGTCACGGGGTAATAGCTCTTCTGGCTCAGTGTGATGGTGTTCTCTCCAAGCGGAATGGCTTTGTTGTATACAGGGGTGCGGATGCCTTCGGCAACCCCGTTGATGATAACTTCCACTCCAGCCGGGACAGAGTTGATGGTCAGGTAGGAGAGGGGGTTCATATTGACCTCGAAATCGAGGGTCTTGCCAGGCTCCACATGGATGGAGTATGTGGGGACATCAGACATGAAATCCTTCTTCTCGAAGGA
This sequence comes from Bacteroidales bacterium, assembly GCA_017548805.1. Next base: position 3,822 of record JAFYZE010000192.1, on the reverse strand, counting down.
GATCTTGTGGTCGTCGGCCGTCATCTGTACCTCGAGATGGTCCGCGAGGGTGCCGATAGGTGTCGATCCGTCCTTGATGACGGCTCCGTCGGCATTCCTTCCATTGAAGAAACGGACCGTGCCGCGCTTGGGGGTCATAATGACGTCGAGGGGGACTGTCTCACCCTCCCTGACGGTAAACGAATATGAGTAGTCCTCGAAATCATCGGCGGTCGCGGTGACCATATATGTAGCGGGCTCGAGAGGGATGACGAAGTTGCGCTCGTTGTCCTGATACAGTTCGAGATGGGTTATGAATGATCCGGCCGTGTTGAATGTGCGGACGCCGCCGCGGCCGTAGTAGCCGTCGAGATTGATCTGCTTGCCGCCGATGAAGAGCTTGGGGTTCTTGTTGTCAAGGTTTCCGGTGGCGGCGTTGATCGTCAGCTTCGCCAGGGCGAAACGGGGTGTAAGGTCGAAATGGTACTCCTTCGTCACCTTCGGGTCGTCGTCGGCGCTGACGGTGATATAAGTATCAAGGGCGAAATAGTCGTTCCGCAGGATGTGGATGGGGATCTCACCTTCGGCCAGCGCGAGAGTGACAGGGGTGATGCGGGGGGTGGGATCGCTTCCGATAGTGACCTGGGATCCTTCAGGATTGGTGATGATCCTGACGCTCCTCTCCTGGAGGGGACGGGCGATCTGAAGGACGGGAAGTCCGCGTGTGACGGTTTTGCCCGATACGACCATCTTGATGAGGATCTCGCCGTTGCGGAAGGAAGGATCGGGGTTGGCTTCGGCGACGATCGAAAGGTTGTTGTCCGCCTTTGTCAGCTTGCACCATTCGGGGCAGCTCTCCACCTCCCATTTGCCCGTACCTCCCTTGCCGGCGAGGACCGTAACGTTGTGCGCCTCGGATGAATAGGAGAAATTGACGAACGGTTGTGAGAATACGAGACGCTCGCTTTCTTTCTTTGCCGCGGCAATCTTGTCAAGCTCCCTCAGGCATTTCTCATAGTCGGGACGAATCTCTTTGGTGAAATCCTCATATTGCCTGAACAGCTTGAATATTCCGTCATACTGTGCCTTGGCAGCTGCGAAATCTCCGTTGAGGAGGTACAGGTTCGCCGCATTCTTCATCGTCTCGAAAGACTCTTTTTCTCCGGCAGTCTGGGCAAAAGCCATCAAGCCGGCAGCCAGAAAGGCGAACAGAGTCAATAATCCTTTTTTCATTTCAGTCAGTGTTATTGTTTTATGTTGTTTTCAATCAATTCAATCTCCCCGTCGGCAGGGACTCCGAGCAGGGAGTCGAGCCGGTGGATCATCATGATGTTCGAGGAGATGACCCCCACGGAGGCGGCGCTGTTTTCCTTAGAGACGAATTTCAGCGGTTCATACAAGGCTTTGACCGTATTGATCCTGCGCTCCCGGATGTCGGAAAGGGTTTTGAGGGCACTTTCGCGGATCCCGGATAAATCCGGCGCTTCCGGTGCTTTAGCTGTCACCATGCCGCTGCTCCTGGCATACAGGTCTTCGGCTTCATCGATGGCAGGAAGGACGTATTCGAGCGAATCTTCGCTGGCCAGCCATCCTTCCGCCTGGGACACGAGGGCCGCTCCCTGCTGCTGCAGGCGGTTGACCTTCCCCTTTTCAAAGGCGTGGAAGCCCAGGAATGCGCACAGCAGGAGTGCTGCGGCCAGCAGCGGGACCGCGGCCCGTCGCAGCATTATCCGCGCCTTGCCGGGATTGTTCGCAAGCCCTTCGGCCTGCTGCCCTTCCAAGGTGTGCCGGACATTGGCGGCAAGCTGCTCAAGCCCGTCCTCCGGGTTGACGAGCGAGTCTATGTAGTTGATGCTTTGCAGGTAATATGCCCTGTCGCGGTTGTATGCGACGTCGTCCAGGCGGTAGATAATGATAGGGCGGTGGCACTTGTCGGCAAAGTAGTTGATCTCCCTTCCCACCTCCGCCGACTCGTTGGCATTCTTGGAATGCATGTAGATGAGCATGTCGCTCGAGTCCATCGCCTCCACCAGCTGCGCCTGCCAGCCGGCATTGTGCTTGAGGTCGCGCTCAGACGCGAAGCAGGCATATCCGCAGGACTCCAGATACTCCCTGACGGAGTGGAGGGCTTTAAGGTCTTTGTTCGAATGGCTTATGAAAGCGGTATATTTCGAAACCGTTTCTTCAGTGTTCATTAATATGTGGTCAGTACAGTGGCCCAAAGGTAATAAATTTTGCTGGTACAAGCAAGTTTACTATCTTTGAGATAATTCAAAGCAGTCAGTCAATTAAAAATAATAACCATCATGAAAAAGACTCTTTTGACCATCGCCGCGATGGCGCTTGCTATCTGTGCGGCCAATGCCCAGCCCGGAATGGGTATGGGCGGTTTCGGACAGCGTCCCCAGGTCGACGTTACTTTCAACCCCTATGTGGAGGCTCCAGCGGGATTTGACGCGGAGCGTCCCGACATCGACCGCGGCACGCTCGAGACCGTCGAGTACAAGTCCGAGTTCGTCGGCACCGTCCGCAAGGCGACCGTCTACCTGCCTCCGAAGTACGACGCTTCCAAGAAGTACCCCGTCCTCTACCTCCTGCACGGCATCGGCGGTGACGAGCGCGAGTGGCTTCAGGGTGTCCCGAACATCATCATGGACAACCTTTACGCCGACGGCAAGGCCGCGGAGATGATCATCGTCATGCCCAACGGACGCGCCCAGGAGAATGACCGTGCCGAAGGCAACGTCTATGCTACAGCGCCCGCGTTCGCGGCGTTCGAGCACGACCTGCTCGGCGACCTCATCCCTTTCATCGAGGGCAAGTACAACGTCTACACCGACAAGATGCACCGCGCCATCGCCGGCCTGTCGATGGGCGGCGGCCAGTCCCTGAACTTCGGCCTCGGCCACATGGATGTCTTCGCATTCGTGGGAGGATTCTCATCGGCCCCCAACACCAATACTCCCGAGGTACTCATCCCCGACGTGGAGAAGACCAAGGCTGAGAACAAGCTCCTCTGGATGGTCTGCGGCAGCAAGGACGGCCTGATGTACAACAGTTCCCGCCTCAAGGCTTTCTGCGACGAGAACGGCGTCCCCTGCACCCTCGTCGAATACCCGGAAGGCCAGCACGACTTCGTCGTCTGGAAGTACGGCCTGTTCCAGTTCGCCCAGTTGATCTTCAAGTAGCGTGCGGATCCTCTTCGTCTGCCACGGCAACATCTGCCGGAGCCCGATGGCGGAATTCATCCTGAAGGCGATGGTGCGCGAGAAAGGACTCGACGGCTACTACGTCGAGTCCGCGGCCGTGTCGACGGAAGAGATCGGCAATCCCATCTATCCCCCGGCCAGGCGGTGCCTGTCGCAACACGGCGTACCGTTCGACGGCGGCAAGCGCGCGCGGCAAGTTACACGGGCCGATTACGGCCGCTTCGACCGGATCGTCTGCATGGACGCTTACAACCTCCGCTGGATCCGCCGCATCATCCCGGAAGACCCGGAGGGAAAGATATGTCTGATGATGTCCTTCACCGGCGTCACGCGCGACGTCGCTGACCCTTGGTACACCAGCGATTTCGAGAAGACCTACCGCGACATCGTAGAAGGCTGCGAGGCGATGCTTGAAGGGCGCTCATGAACGACTCCAAGACAAGGACCTTCCTCATCCTCCACACGGCGGTGTTTCTCGCCGGTTGGACGGGCATCCTCGGGCGGATGATTTCGCTCGGAGGACTGCCGTTGGTGTGGTACCGGATGATGGTGAGCATTCCGGTGCTCGCCGGGGCGCTGGCCCTGCTGAAGAGGCTGCACAAGGTCACGTGGCCGGCCTTCTGGCGGATGGCGG
>JAFYZE010000191.1 GCA_017548805.1 Bacteroidales bacterium | reverse complement strand
GAAGAGCGTCGAGGTCTCTCAGGCTGGAACTCCCGCCACCGGCGCCTCCATTACCGAGATCATTGCCGCTGATGACAACGACCAGGTCCAGACCCTTCCCAGTTCCATCGTCGTGGCTCTCACCACTAAAGGAGCGATCCTGTCCGACGGTACCAGCGCCATCTATGCGTATGGAAACTCCGCTGCCGCCCTCAAGATCGGTGACGGTGTGAAGATGGCGGCCAAGAAGACCACCTACAACGGTGTACCTGAGCTTACCGACATCACCGAAGTGTTCGTTGACAGCGAGGGCAATGCAGTCGCTTATCCCGATGCTAAGGATATCACCGCCAACGTCATAGACTACAAGGCTTCTACTGCCGAATACATCAAGTTCAGCGGCACCCTCTCAGTCTCCGGCAACTATTACAACGTCGTTTTCGACGATGTCGATCCGGATGTCAAGCAGGGCAGCATCGTCTACCCGATCGACGCTCTCGACGCCAAGGCATGGAACGGCAAGAAGATCACCGTGACCGGTTACTTCAACGGCCTCAGCAGCAAGGACAAGTTCGTCAACGTAGTCGCCACCAAGATCCAGGAGTTCGTCGCCAACCCGAAGGGTACCCTACGCAATCCTTACGGAGCCACCGAGATCGCAAGCCTCATCAAGGGCGGCAACATCCCTGAGGGCAAGGTCTACGTACGCGGTATCATCAACAAGATCGACAATGTCAATACGTCCTATGGAAATGCCCAGTTCTGGCTTTCCACTGACGGCACCACTGCCGACTTCGAAGCCTATCGCAACTACTACTACGGCGGCGAGAAGTGGACTGAGGACAACAAGGACGCCATCAAGGAAGGCGACGAAGTGCTCCTCTACGGTGAAGTCACTTACTATGCTGCCAATGACGTGGCCGAATTCAAGCAGGGCAACTACATTGTCACCATCAACGGCAAGGCCCTCCCCGAGGGTGACGGCACCGAGGCTTCCCCTTACAACGTCACCAAACTTGCCGAGATGCTCCTTGCCGGCGAGACCTTTGCCGGCGAAGTCTATGCCAAGGGCCTGATCTCCCAGATCGACAATGTCAATCTCGAGTTCGGCAACGCCCAGTACTGGATCTCGGATGATGGCAGCAAGCTTTTCCAGATGGAGGTTTACCGTGGCTTCTGGTTCGGAGGGGAAAAGTTCACCTCCGAAGACCAGATCGCCCTCGGTGACGAGGTTGTCGTTTACGGCAAGGTGAAGGTCTACAAGACCACTCCCGAGTTTGACGCCAGCAACAGGATCATTTCACTTAACGGCAAGACCGAATAAACTTAATTCGATATGAAAAGAATCATTGCAATCCTCGTAGCAGCCCTCTGCATTGCAGCGGTTGCCAACGCTCAGCCGAAGGCCCTCGGTCTTCGCGCCACCTATGGCGCCGAGCTTTCCTACCAGCATTATGCCGGAGGCTCGAACTTCTGGGAGTTCGATGCCGGACTGTTCGACAATCTCCTCGACCTCGTGGCGATCTATGATTTCAGCATCGCCCCCGTAGGACCTTTCAATTTTTTCATGGGCCCCGGTGCGTTCCTCGCTATCTGGCCTGGAGATCCCAAACACGAACACGCGAACATGCAGGTAGGCCTGGCAGGTCAGATCGGTCTGGAATACAACTTTGATTTCCCTCTCCAGATATCCCTCGACTGGCGTCCCTGCTTCAACCTGATGAACGGTTTCGCCTGGGCTCCGTATGGCGCTGCCCTCGGCATCCGCTACGCTTTCTAGTTGGAGACATGCATCTAAAAAAGGCTGGCCTTTCGGTCAGCCTTTTTTTGTTAGCCTTTCGTCTATCGGATGGTGAAAGTGGAGTTGGCCATGACTGCGGAGCCGGAGGACGTGATACCTTCGGCCACGGCTTCGAAACGGCCGGTATACACGGGCATCTTGCATTCCATTTCCATGCTTTCGCCGGGTTCGAGGGACAATAGAGGATGCCACAGAAGGGTCTGGCGGAAGTCGGGATACTCGTTGCTGACTCCTTCGCAAGTATAGGCGAGGGGATAGGACGTGCCCTGGAAGTCCACTATGCGCACATTGTCCTCAAAGGCCATCGAAGGGAGAGTGCCCTTGTAAGTGACGAAGTTGACTATGCCGGAGAATCCGCGGATACCGACGAAATACGAGTCGGGATAGATGTCGATGCGTTTTACCAGGAGCGGGTCGTAGGAGAAGATCTTTTCCTGGTCCAGTACGGGAACTCCGTCCAGAAGGACCAGCGACATGCCCTGCTGCAGGCGGAACTGGCCCCTTTGGTCGGTCACGAGCAGTTGGAGTTCGCGCTTCCCGTTCGCCTGACGGACTCGGATCTCGGGTATGAACTCGATGAAGATGTCTTCCATGACCGGGAAACGGGTATAGTCGTCGAGGATATAGCTCTTACAGGACTGGGGGTCCAGCACCTTGTGCTGTCTGGCCGGCAGGGCGGAATACAGTGTGTCTGAGTTGAAGTTCCTTTCCAGCTGCATCGCCACTCCGCGCAGTTCCAGGGCCTCGGAATACTCCGGGCTCAAGGCGAGCTCCGGTATGTCGCCGGGCTCGAGGTTGAGGAAAGGGCTTATGATCTCGAGGTGGCAGATATTGTCGCGGTTGACATCCTCGATCTCCAGGAACATGTTCTGGTCCCCGTAGATGTTTGATGTGAAGAAAGTGGCCGAACCATCGGCCCGGATGAGGGCGGTATAGATGTTCTGCCCGTCTCCGGGGGAGGAGATGAATGCGTATTTGTCCTTGACTGACTCCAGGCCCTCGGCATCTGTGCCGGTCACCCTTGCACGGATAATCTCTCCCTCGTATTCGGGTACGACCGAAGCGTCGAAACCGCGTGCGGCAGGGAGGGAATGAAGGCTCCCGACAAAGTCGGCGATGTGTCCGCCCGCGGGTGCAGGAATCCCGTCTTCATGCCTGACCCCGAGATTGAAGGACACTGCCTCGGGACCGTTGTTGGTCACCATGATGCGGGCCGTTCCGGCATCGCCGGCGGCGGCAGAGACGGTCAGCCCGCCGGCCTGTCGCAGGGCGGCCGCCGCCTGGGACTGCCCGACAACCTTGACCCCACCCTCGATGCGCTCGTTGCTGAACGTGTTGAAGACCGAGAGCGTCCTGGCCCCGACGGACGGGTCGAACCCCTCCTCGGAGGCCCCGAGGGCGGTATATGCCAGCAGCCGGTAGTTGCCGGTAGGCAAAGTGTTGGGCAGCATAAGCCGCCCGCCGCCGCGCCCGCCTTCAAGGGCTATCTTGGCGGTCTGGACCATGCCGGCTGCGGAATGGATTTCCACATAGGCAGTCTTGCTGAAAGACGACAGCTTGCCCGAAGAGGCGTCCACGCAGTACGCCGACATCCATATGGCGTCGCCCGCGACATAGACTTCCCGGTCGGTGGAGACATACACCCTTTCCCGCAGGCGGGACTGTCCTGAAAGGACTCCCGGCAGGAGAAGCATCACCAGTAGAATGAACCGTATCTTTCTCATAGGCTATTTATGGTCGTTGGGCCATCCGGCCGGCTTATTCTTGGTTCCTCCGTTCGCCCTGCAGTCCACGCATCTGCGCGGCGCCCAGTCAAATCCCGGGGGCCCGTCGCCAAGGACCATGTCCAGCGGGGCATACCCCATCCTGTAATAATTGTAATACTCATTCGGCTTGACGCTGACGGTCTCTATTTGCTCCGGATAGGGCTTCAGGTAGAAGTCTTCGACTTCGTTGTCATAATACATGTCGCCCGTGGCCTGAGCTGCTGCACTGATGTAGCCTATCACCGGTATGGAAGGGTTGGAGATGCAGTGGATGTTGCCGGGCATCTGGCTCGGAGTGGGCGAGAAGATGGTACCCTGGCCCTGTGAGTTGTCCAGGACATTCTGCCAGTATTTGTAGGCATCCTCTTCCATGGCTTCGAGATGCACTATGATATGGTACATCATCTGCAAGCGCCTCTCGTTTCGGGGGATGCGGTGGAACTCCAGGTCCACGAAGCGGTCGTCCGTCTGGTCTGCGGTGGAAAAAATCTTGATCTCCGGCGATTCGTACCTGCTCCAGCAGTAATAGGTGTTCTCCCCTTCGGGGAAACGCAGGATCTCGTTGGTCGAGGGTTCATAATAGTAGAAGGAACGGATTTCCGTGTGGAACTCCCATTCTTCGGTGAAACTCCAGCGGAAATGGCTGTGCCCGTTGCAGTGCATGCTCAGAGCTACGTTCAATTCTCCGCGCTCATTGTCAAGGATGTAGGACATGTCGTCGACCGTAGGAGCTGCGCATACGTCCAGCCAGTCCGATTCGTAGGATTCACCGGACTCAACATCCTCGAAATGGAGACGGTATCTCCGGCCGGCGGGAAGGTTCGTCGTATCGAAGTACAGCATATTGGATGCCATCATCGAGTAATCGGAGTAATAGGGGGAATACAGATTGATGGGCTCAAGACGGTTGCCGTCCTCTCCTTCGATATAACCGTTGATCCTCAGTGCAGGCGGGCTGTAACCTTCTTTGTCGAGGGGATAGACCCTCGAGAAATAGAAAGTGGAAGTGCTTCCGACATGGATGTCCCCGTCTACGACCAGCCTGCTGTCCTGTCCTTCGATTTCCGGTTCGAAAGGATATACGCAGGCAGAGACGGCCAGGATGATGGCGGCGGATACCGCAAATCGTAAAAACTCTTTCATGGCCGTCAGAATTTAAGATTGAGGTTGATGTAAGGGATCGCACAGGCAAATACCGAAAGCATGTGGCCGGAAATCTTCCGTCCGTCCTCGGACGAATAGAATACCGAATATGCATTCTTGCGGGCAGTCACGTTGTATACTCCCAGGGTCCATGACATGTGCGTGAGCTGCCTCAGGTAATGGCCCGGCTCTATGTTCATCGCAAGGTCCATCCTGAAGTAGTCGGGGATGCGGTAGCCGTTGCGTTCGGAGAATGCAAGCCTCCATCCGTTCTTATAGTAGTACTGCCCGACGGGAAGTGTCACGGGACGTCCTGTGGCATAGTCGACGTTGACCGACAGGGAGTAGCGGTGGGTGAACTTGTAGTTGGCAGCAAGCTTCGCCTCGTGCGGCTTGTCGTGAGGAGCGTTGTACCATGCGCCTCCGTTGATGGTCTCCACTCCGCGGTCGTACATCTCACGCAGCTGCGAGCGGGCGTATGAGTATGAAGCCCAGCCGGTGAGCTTGCCCGTGGTGCGCTTGACCATGAATTCCACTCCGTATGCCCTGCCGTAGGTCTCCACAAGCTCATCCACTAGATTGTCGTTCATCAGGAGCGTCGCTCCCGACTTGTAGTCGAGATAGTGCGACGTCCTCTTGTAATAGGCCTCGAGGGACAGGTCGGCCTGTCCGCCGCCTACGGTCCAGTACAGGCCAGAAGCGGCCTGCCAGCCGTTCTGCGGGCGGACATCGGCGTTGCAGAGCTGCCAGCTGTCTATGGGCGAGATGGATGAGGTGTTGGAGATGAGATGGATGTACTGGCTCATCGTGTTGAATCCGGCCTTGAGCGAGAGATTGTCCCGGAAGGAGTATTTCCCGGACAGGCGGATTTCAGGATTGGCGTAAAACTTCGACGGATCGAAGGCTGCAAGTCCGCTGATGCGGAGTCCTCCTTCGAGCATCAGGGAAGGCGTGACGGTCCAGCTGTCGCTGAAGAACAGCGCAGGCTCCAGTGCCTGCTGCGTGTCGAGCCTCCTGCCCTCCACTAGGGTGTTCTCGTGCAGCGGCAGGAGTTCACCCGGCATCAGCACGTACCATGTCGCACTGCCTCCGTATGTGAGGTTGTGCGCATCGCCGGCGGCAAAATGGAATGTCGATTTGGTGAACCATTCCTGGATGCCGGTATCTATCCTGTATCCCGACATCTCGTTGAAATCGTTGTCGAACTGTGCGTCATACCTGTCGTATCCGGCCACGGCCACGAGGTCGAGGCGGCTGCCGAGACGGCTGCGCCATTTCAAGGACAAGTCCAGGTTGGAATAACGGAAAGTAGTGTCCCTGTCGAAGGAGAATCCGTCCCTGGACCAGTAGGCATAGGCCTGCAGGGTGTTCCTGTCGTTGACCTTGTGGGTGATGCTGGCGTTCGCGTCGCTGAAGTCCGCCCTTCCTCCGTGATAGTTGCTGTTGGCGGGAAGCATGTTCAGTATCCAGTTGGAGTAAGTGGTACGGCCTCCGATTATGAATGTGGTCCTGCCCTTGGCCAGAGGGCCTTCGAGATGGAAACGGCTGGTCAGGAGACCAAGGCCGAGCGAGCCTTCAACCTTGTTGGAGTTGCCTTCACGCCCGCGGACGTCCAGGACCGATGATATGCGTCCGCCGAACTCCGCGGGAATCGAGCTCTTGTAAAGCTCCACCTCGCTGATGACGTCGGGATTGAAGGCCGAGAATATGCCGAACAGGTGCGTGGGGTTGTACAGAGTGCCATCGTTGAACAGTATCAGGTTCTGGTCGGTGGAGCCGCCGCGGACGTTGAAACCGCTGGATGCTTCACCCACGGACTTGACTCCGGGGAGGGTGAGGACGGCTTTGATGATGTCTCCCTCGCCGAAGGCGGAGGGGATCTTGGTGACGATGGCCGTCCTCATGCGCTCGAGGCCGAGCCTTGCGTCGCGGTGGTAGGATACCGCATCGGCGGAAACAACGGCCCCGGTCAGAGCCGTGACTTTCTCCCTCATCACGACATCGAGCGTACCGTCGTCGAAAACCTTGAGGTTGAGGTGCATGTCGTCCAGTGAATAGCCGCTCAGGCTGAGCTGGTCATCGCCGACAGGTAGAGCTATGCGATAGAATCCGTCCGCGTCAGTGACGGTATAGGCTCCGGTCTTGTTGTCGTAGACCGACACGCCTGTCAGGGGCTCTCCGGAGGAAACGTCCCTGACATGGCCGCTGAGATAGACCTTCCCGCTGCGGCCAGCTCCGGGGTCGCCTATCTCGTAGACCTTGTTGGCATATGTGACCACTGTATTCTGCTCCGCAAGGAAACGCTTGAGCCCGTCATCGTCTACACTTGATTTCCCGTCGTCGAAATAGCCCGTGGGAAGCGAAGTGAAGACAGTCTTGCTGTGGAGGATGAAGATGCTGCCGCGGTAAGTGCTGACGACATAGCCACTCTCGCGCAGACGGTCCAGGGCGGCCTCCATGAAACGCTCGCGCGGAGCGCTGACGCTGAAGGTGGACTGTTCCTTCTCGTCCATGATATAATATATGTCCTGCCGGAATTCCTTTCTCAGGAAACGGACGAGCGAGTCGAGTCCTGCGCGCTTGACCTCAAGATTGTCCTGCGCGGCCAGCGGAGCCGCGCCCAGACTCAGGGTTGCCAGTAAAACCAGTACGAATCTTTTCATCGGGCGACAATGCTGAGGACTCTCTTGCAATAGGTGTCGAAATCGACGTTCGACGTGTCATGTCCCGCCGCTGAAAGCGCCTTGCGGATTTCGCTCCTGCGTTCGGGGAACTTCCTGGTCAGGGCACCTTTGCCCCTGATGCGGGAGAAACTGCCGTCCTTGTCCTTGAAGTAGTAAGCCTTTGTGATGGCGTAGTAGTCGCTCAGGTCGGACCTGTAGCCGGGATCGTAGTACCCTATGGGAGCGCCGTTCATGTTCTGGGTCCTGTTCAGAAGCCGCTTAGTCACACGTTTGTAGACCTTTTCCGGGCCATCCCCCAACACCTCATACAAACCTCTGGGAATGCCCTCGATGCCGTCCGGAACTCTCTCGAAACGGCTGCCAGCGGTAGTAATGGAACTCACGGAAGCCTCGGGGAGCTCTATGGCGATGGGAGAACCGTCCTTGCGGACAAGGACATTGCCGGTGATGGCATCAATATTCACCAGTATGTCATCGTAGAACCTGTCCTCGAACACTATCGATCCGGGGACGAAGGTCGTTGAAGACCAGTATGGGTTGCCGTTGGCAGGACGCTCGTATGCTTTGGCCTGTTTCCCCCGGAAGAGGACGGAACCGTTTCCGGCGGCATCCTGGAAGGCTTTGACTTCCGGCGGCACCTGTGCCATCATTATTGATGTGCACAACAGAAGGCTTGCTACGGGAAGAAAAATGGACAATCTGGGTTTCATCAAAGCGAAGATACGGAATAATCATATAAAACAACGCCCGCCGTGCAGGAATACTGCGCGGCGGACGCATAAAAAATGAATATTATTTATTTGTGGCTTGCGCGGAACTCGTCGAGCTGCCTGAAGCAGCAGTCGTTCAGGATGCCCTGGAGGGGACGGTCGAAGTTGTTCCTGACGTAGCACTCGTGGTCGAAGATGAAGCATTCGCCGTTAGCGGCCGTGTAGGGACGCCATTCGGGCAGGCCTTCGACCTCGGGATTGCCGGTGATGGCGAAATTGGCCCAGCTCCGGCTCATGTTCTCTGCCAGCTGCCAGTCGGCATCCGACACTTCGGGCAGCACGCGGCCGTGACGGTCGGGAGTGTTGAAGCAGAAGTTCAGTTCGTAGCCGTGTACTGAGCCCAGGTCCGCAGGGGATCTCCATGTGAACATATACATGTATACCGGAGCTTTGCGCGAAGCGGTGATGGTGTCGGCCGTGATGAGGGTCTTGGGACGGAACATCATGTCTATGGACAGCAGGTCCTGCGGAGTATAGTCCGGCCAGGCTTCGGCGAAGGCTGCGACGTACTCGTCGACCCTGTCGCCGAAGGTGGGCTTCAGCTGCTCCTTTGCCTCTTCGAGGGTCATAGGAGTGCCGTAGACGCGCCTCTGGAGCTCGTTGAAGGTCGTACCGATCATCAGCGGAATGTCGTCGGAGATGCTCGCGAAATCCGGCTGGAAGGGCTGCTGGAGCAGCACTTCGCCGTCAGGCGCGGGGCCGAAGCCCCACATCATCGGCGTACCCGGCGAGCGGGTGCCGATGCTGGCGGCCATGGCCCTCTGGCCGGCCGCTACCAGGTCCCCGTAAGGGACGTCTTTCATCTTCTCCACGTCATCCGTGAGTCCGAGCTGCTCCACTACGGCGCGGCCGAGCTCCTCGGCCATGGCCTTGGTGTTGACGTTGAGGATCGTTCCGCTCATGATGATGGCCTTGTGGAAGAGGCCCTTGGCTGCGGGCATGCACATCAGCGTGCCCACCTTGCCGCCGCCTCCGGACTCACCGAAGATAGTGACGTTGGACGGGTCACCGCCGAATGCCTTGATGTTGTCGCGTATCCACTCGAGGGCCTGGACGATATCGAGCATTCCGACCATTCCGGAATTCTTGTACTTATCACCAAAGGAGGAGAGGTCCAGGAAACCGAGGATGTTCAGGCGGTGGTTGAGACTGACGACCACGACATCCTGCTTGGCGAGGCCCATGCCGGGATTGCCGGCGGCCGAGCCGGAGTCGAAGCCGCCGCCGTGTATCCACAGCATAACGGGCTTGCTGGCCTTGGTGTCCGTGGTCCATACGTTCAGCACGCAGGAATTCTTCTCGGACATCACGCTTTCGGGCATCTCACGCCTGCCGTTGCCCTGCATCACCTGCGGCCCGAAATGGTCGCAGACCATCACGGTGTCCCATTTGTCCACCGGCTGGGGAGGCATGAAGCGCTCAACTTTCGCATATGGGATGCCGAGGAAGGCCATGGTGCCGTCCTCTTCGATGCCCTTGACCTTGCCGTCCTTGGTACGCACGATGAACGGGTCGGCGGGAGCACAAGAGCAAACAGCCGCCATAAGGGCGGCTGTTGCCATAATCAGCTTGACAATTGCTTTCATTACTGTCTTGCGTTAGGGGAGAGGGGCTCGCCGAAGAACGATGCCTCGTTGTCGTTTTCGTCAAGGCAGAAGACCATGAAGCTGGGATCTTCCTTGGTGCAGGGCTTCCAGTCTCCCTGGGGATCGCTGTACTTGGCGAAATTGGTCCATGCGGTGACCATCTTCTCGGCAAGGGCCCAGTCGCCGTCGGTCCAGGGACGCCAGCAGTACTTGAGGGTCTTGAAGACGAACCAGAGGTCGGAGGAATGGAACGCTCCGCGCAGACGCTGGGTCACCTGAGGATGCTTGCCGTCATCCGGGAGCGGACGGGCGAACTGATAGGCGTATGCCTTATTGCCCTTCTCCTGGCGGTCCTGGCAGAACGCGGCGATGCCAGGAGGCATGTTGCCGGCATCGTTGAGGGTGCAGCCTATCATGTACGGGACATTGGCGAGATTGCCTTCCTTTGCGGCAGTGTCGAAGTCCTGCTTGCAGACGTATCCGTCGATGATGGGGGCGAACATTCCGGCGCCACCGCGGACTTCATTCACGCGGTTGTAAATGTTCACGATGGAGAAGATTTCCTCGGTCGAGGCTGCGCGCATCTTGTCGAGGTTGTCGAGCTTGGCCCAGTCCATGATCTCCTTATAGTAATTGGCCTGCTGCTCGAGAGTCTGTGCGGGAGCGGCCTGGCGTGCGGGCATGCCGGGGATGGCGGGAGCCGGCATGGCGAAGCCCTGGGCACTCATGATCACCGCCTTGTGGAAGAGGCCGCGGGCAATAGGGGACTCGCTGAGGGTGCGGGTGCTGCGACCGCCGCCGCTCTGTCCGAAGATCATGACGTTGTCAGGGTCGCCGCCGAACTGGGCGATATTCTTCTGGATCCACTTGAGGGCCTGGACCTGGTCCATGATGCCGTAGTTGCCGGAGGATCCGTGCTCGTTCTCGGCAATCAGGTCGGGATGCGACATGAAGCCGAACATGCCGAGACGGTAGTTGATTGTCACGAGGACCACGTCCTTGGAGGCGAACTCATCGCCGTAGAACTCGGGCTCGAAGCCCCAGCCCTCACGCAGGCCGCCGCCATGGATCCACATCGCGACCGGCAGCTTGGCGTCGGGCTTGCCGGGAGCCGTCGTATAGACATTGAGATACAGGCAGTCCTCGCTGTAAGCGGGCTCTTCGCCGTATCCCCATTCGTCAGTGTAGCCTCCGGGATAATGCGTGACCTGGAAGCCGGGATGGCCGAACCTGTCGCAGATCTTGACGCCCTCCCACGGAACGACGGGCTGAGGCTCCTTCCAGCGGAGCTGGCCGATCGGCGGAGCGGCGTAGGGGATGCCCTTGTACACGTATACGCCCTTCTTCTCAGTGGACTTGATACCCTGGACCTGACCGCCTTCTATGGTCAGGACGGGGTTGTTCTCCTTGCACCCGAACAGGGCAAGGGCTGCTGCTAAGCAGATGATGATGCGTTTCATGATGGATGGATATTGGATGTTGGTTTAGTCTGTGGTTATCGTGTGCGGCTGTCGTTGACAAATATAACCATATTCTTTCAAAGAAAATGTCCTTGAAGGTTCATCTTCTTTCATAAATAATCCGTACCTTTATACCCTTAGGAAGTAAAACTAATAATCAATAAAAAAGCAATTCATAGTTATGGACATCAAACGCATCGTTTTAGGCTTCTTCGCCGCGGCCGCCGTATTGGTCGGTTGCGAGCCTAAGGAAGAGGATTTCGGCGTGGCCAAGATCGAAGTGAGCACCAGCCAGCTTACTTTCACCCCGTCTTCCGGTTCCCAGACCCTCCAGGTCACGGCTTCCCGCGAGTGGACCGTTTCCGGCCTTCCTGAGTGGATCGCCGTGGACCCTGCCGGCGGAGCTCCCTCCAAGAGTCCCCAGAACGTTACCGTCACCGTCATCCCCAATGACGGATATGACCGCGAGGCCGATATCACTTTCACCATCGGCCTGATGAAGGAGTATGTCAAGGTTTCCCAGAATGGACAGAAAGGCCAGTTTGACGCCGGTGACGGCTCCAAGGAGCGCCCGTACTCAGCTTCCGCCGCAGTCGACTATGTCGGCTCGCTGCCGGCCGATACAGAGTCCGGTCCGGTCTATGTCAGGGGCATCATCTCCGCCGTTACCACTACCTATGAGGCAAGCGGCAACTATGGCAACGCCACCTTCGACATCTCCGATGACGGTTCGACGACCGCTCCCCAGTTCAAGGTTTTCCAGACCTATTACCTCGGCAACAAGAAATGGACTGCCGGCAATGACGATGTCAAGGTAGGCGACGAAGTGATCGTTTACGGCAAGGTCGTCAACTATAAGGGCAATACCCCGGAGACTGTCGGCAAGGGAGCGAGCTATGTTTACTCGCACAACGGCAAGACCGCCGGCGATACTCCGACCCCTCCCGCAGGCGATCCCAAGGGCACCGGCGTAAAGGATGACCCGTTCAATGTCGCTGCTGCGCTCGACGCAGTCAAGGACCTTACCTGGACCAGCAAGGATGTCTATGACAAGGTCGGTCCCTACTATGTCAAGGGCAAGATCGCTTCCATCACGGAAGAGTATGGCACCCAGTTCGGCAACGCCACCTTCACCATCTCTGATGATGGAACGGCCTCCAATGAGTTCACCGTGTATCGCGCACTCTATCTCGGCAACAAGAAATTTGCTTCCGGCAACACGCAGATCAAGGTTGGCGACGAAGTCGTCATCTATGGCGAGCTTATGAATTATCACGGCGACACTCCTGAGACAGTGCAGAACAGCGCTTACCTGTATTCCCTAAATGGTGACACCGGGACCGTTGACCCGCCCCAGCCGCCGGCAGGAGATCCGAAGGGTACTGGTACGCAGGCAGATCCGTACAACCCTGCAGGTGCAGCCAATGCTGTCAAGGACCTGACCTGGACAGATAACACTACCTACGATGCGACCAGTGAGGTCTATGTCAAGGGCAAGATCTCCCGCATTGCGAACAAGGGCACCTTCACAGAGGGTGGCACCTATGGCAATGCTTCGTTCTACATTTCCGAGGACGGTTCACAGGCGGGTGAGTTCTACTGCTTCCGTGTCCTGTACCTTGGCAACAAGAAGTTCGAGTCCGGCCAGACCGACATCAAGGTTGGCGACGAGGTGATCGTTTACGGCCAACTGATGAATTATCATAACGATACGCCGGAGACTGTAGCCGGCAAGGCATATCTCTATTCGCTTAACGGCGATACGGGTAGCGACACCCCTCCTACACCTCCCGCAGGTGAGACGGATCACGGCGCCACTACTGTGGCCAATTTCCTTGCAGCTTCTGAAAGCACCACGGACTGGTACGAACTTACCGGTACGATCTCCAACCTGAAGGACGGTGACAAGTTCGGCAACTTTGACCTTACCGACAACAGCGGTTCGGTCTATGTTTACGGTGTTCTCTCGACCAAGGGTGGAGAAAAGCAGAAGTTCCAGGAGCTCGTCAGCCAGTATGGCATCGCCAATGGTGGCACCATTACCATCAAGGCAAATCGTGGTTCCTATCAGGACAAGATTGAAGCGGTCAATGCCTACTTCATAAGCTATTCTGGTGGTGATACCCCTCCTACTCCTCCTTCAGGCGACCCGAAGGGTACAGGTACGCTGGATGATCCGTATAACCCGTTAGGTGCGGCCAATGCCGTCAAGGACTTTACCTGGACAGACAATAACACCTACGATGCAACCGGCAATGTCTATGTGAAGGGCAAGATCTCTCGTATTGCAAACAAGGGCACCTTTACTGAAGGTGGAACCTACGGCAACGCTTCGTTCTACATTTCCGAGGACGGCTCACAGTCGGGTGAGTTCTACTGCTTCCGTGTGCTTTATCTTGGCAATAAGAAGTTCGAGTCCGGCCAGACCGACATCAAGGTGGGTGACGAGGTTGTTATCTACGGCCAGCTGATGAATTATCAAGGCAAAACGCCTGAGACAGTGTCTGGAAAGGCCTACCTGTATTCCTTGAACGGCAAGACCGAGGATGATGGCAGTGGCCAGGGTGGCGGCGGTGGCGAGGTCTCTGGCGCATTTACCAGTAATGTAACATGGACAGCAGAGAGTAGTGATTCTTCCTATGACCAGAAAGCGAACGTGAATGGAACAAATGATGTCTCCATCCTTAAACTTGGAACCGGATCCAAGTATGGTTCATCTACTTTGACCTTGCCAGGTGGATCGACAAGTCTATCCTTCTATGCTATAGCATGGAACGGAGCAGCTGCTGATCTTATTTTCAAAGTTGGTGGAAAAGAAGTGAAAAAGATTTCCCCTGCTCCCAATAGCGGCTTAAAAGGCAATCCCACTTATACCATCACAGTTTCTGATTCTGACTATTATACTATCAGTTTCGATTCTGCTACAACAACAGTTACTGTTGAAACATCCGGTGGCTATCGTGCAGCACTATTCGGGATTCAAGCCAAATAATGAAGCTTCGCAGGATCATAGCGGCGCTGAGCGCCGGGCTTCTCGTGCTCGGGTCTTGTAACGGACCCGAGCCGGAAGAGCCCGTGCTGCCCGCCGCCCTGACCTCGTCCGTGATGCAGCTGGAAGCAGCCTCTGGCAGCATATTCCTGTCCGTGACGGCCAGCAAGGAGTGGACGATCTCCGTCTCCGGAGGGACTTGGGCGACCGTGTCGCCCGCATCCGGTACCGGCAGCCGCAACAGCGTGATCCTGTCTTACGAAGCCAACGAGAGCGAAGAGGAGCGCAGCGTCAATGTCACGCTGAATGCCAATCCCGGCGGCTCCGCTTATCTGACCATTACCCAGAAGGGAGTCAAAAAGGTCGATCCGCCCGCTCCGCAGCCATCCGGCTACGGATATGATGTGGCAGCACCGCATTGGCTCGAACTTCCGGCTACCAAGGCCGGCGACGGGAAGGAATGGTTCG
>JAFYZE010000031.1 GCA_017548805.1 Bacteroidales bacterium | reverse complement strand
GCGGTGAAGGTGTTCTCCAGGATGCGGCCGTTCTCGAGGTTGCGGAGCTTGGTCTTGACGAAAGCGGGGCCCTTACCCGGCTTGACGTGCTGGAACCATACGATCATGCACGGCTTGTCGTTGTATTTGAGATAAAGGCCATTCTTGAAATCAGCTGTTGTTGCCATAAATATCGGTTTTAATTAGTATCAAAAGGTTGAATTGCAGGACAATCCATCCGCAAATGTAACAATTTGCCGGCTTACTTGCAAAAAAAGTCTACAGGGCCTCGACGCAGGCGGCGACTTTCTCAAGCAGCCACTTGGGCGTAGATGTAGCCCCACAGATGCCTACGCGGTCATTTTCGCAGAACCATTCACCCTTGATTTCAGCTTCGGAGCCGATATGGTAAGTGCGGATATTCAAGGACTTGCATAGATCGCACAGGACCTTGCCGTTGGAGCTGGACTTGCCCGACACGAAGAGGATCACGTCATGCGACAGGGCGAAGGAAGAGAGCCTGTCATGGCGTGTGGCGACCTGAGAGCAGACGGTATTGTGTACCGTGAGCTTTTCCGCAGGAATCTTTCCGGCGAGCACTTCGCAGATCTCGGAGTACTCCGCCGGGCTCTTGGTGGTCTGGGAGAACACCTCGACGGGGACATCCGTGCGGATGGTCCCGTCAGCAAGGGCGGACTCGAGCATGGCGCGGTCCTCGACCACCACTGCGTCCCCGTCGACCTGGCCGACCAGGCCGAGCACCTCGGCATGGCCGATCTTGCCGAACAGGACGACCTGGCCGCCGAGCGGCTTCAGCCGCGCATAGGCGCTGCGGATGCTGTCCTGCAGACGCAGGACCACCGGGCAGGTGCAGTCGATGACGTTGAATCCGAGGGCGGCGGCGCGGGCATACGTGCGCGGCGGCTCGCCGTGAGCACGTATGAGCAGCGATTCGCCGCCGGCCTCCTGCATGTCGGAGAGGTCGTCGTAGTCGATGGTCACGAGCCCCTTGCGCCCCAGACGCGCCAGTTCCTCCTCGTTGTGCACGATGGCACCGAGGGAGAACAGGTGTCGTCCCGGGACTTCGTCAAGGAATTTCTCGGCGCTGCCGATAGCCCTTATGACGCCTCCGCAGAAGCCGGAACCGGCGTCGATTTCAACTTTTAGATCCATCCGAGCCCTATTCGAGAATGCCGAACTTGCCCTGAAGCAGGCCAAGCATCCAGACCGTCTCCTCGTGGAGGGTCATGTCGGAGTTGTCCATCACGAAAGCGTCGGCGGCCCGGGAGAGCGGAGATACCTCACGGTGCGAGTCGATGTAATCGCGCTCCTCGAGGTTCTTCACAACCTCTTCCATGACGGGATTCTCGCCTTTCATCACCAGTTCGTCAAAGCGCCGCTGCGCGCGGACTTCGGGACGGGCGGTCATGAATATCTTCACCTCGGCGTTCGGGAACACCGTCGTGCCGATGTCGCGGCCGTCCATGATGACGCGTCCGGCTGCGCTGAAAGCATGAAGTTTGTCGTCCACGAAATTCCTCACGAAACCGACGGCCGAGACCGGGCTGACCTGGTTAGAGACGGCCATGGTGCGGATATCCTTCTCGACGCAACGGTCACCGATGAAGGTCTTGCAACCGTCCTCGGTATGCTCGAAATGGATATCCAGGCCCTTGTCTAGGGCGGCCTTGAGTGCATCCAGGTCAATATTGGAGTCGGCGTCGATCATACCGTTCTCTTGTGCGAACAGCGTGACGGCACGGTACATGGCTCCGGAGTCAAGATACAGGAAACCGAAGTCCTTGGCCACGAGTTTGGCGAAGGTGCTCTTGCCTGTGGCGGAGAAGCCGTCGACGGCAATGGTGATGTCAGGCAATGTCATGATGAAAGGGTTTAGTATTTAGCCAGTCTTTGGATGATCTTGCAGATCTGGGTGTTGTCTGTACAGTTGTTGAACTCTGCAGCCCTGGCGCCATAAACATAAAGTCCAACGGGAGAACCCGTGTGTGCACCGTGTGCCCAGAGGTATCCGGCTTTGCGGTTGGCATATACGATAGCCTCGGAGACGATCCTGTTGCTGACCGAGTACAGGCTCTCCACGATCTCTTCCTCATTGAGTTCGAAAGCCTTGTGGTACATCTCCTTGAAAGCAGCTTCCTGCTCCTCATCCACCTCGATGGTGCTCCAGAGGCCAAGTCGCTGGCTGAGGAAGGTCTTCACCTGGTCATAGGTGGGGACGACGCGGTTGGGCAGGGGACGCCTGTCCGGACCGATGCCGGCAAGTACCCTGAACTGCCTGTTGATCTCGTCCTCGCTCCACTTCTGGGTGGTAAGGAGCTCAGGGTGCATGATATAATTCTCGCCGAGCTGGAGACCGCCGGTCTCATGGTCGGCGGTGACCAGGATGAGACACTCGTCAGGATGCTGTTCGCAGAACGCGAGCACCACGTCGATGGTCTTGGCGAAGTCGTTGACCTCCATGATATTTGTCTTAGCGTCATTGTTATGGCCGGCGCCGTCGATCTCGCCGCACTCGACCATGAAGAAGAAGCCCTTGTCTCCGAATTTGCCATAGAGGTAGTCGATACCTGCCTGGACCAGGTCGGAAAGCGAAGTATCGTGGCCGCGCTGGTCAATGCCGAACTTGATCTCGGTCGCGGTGGGGTCGCTGTTGAAGCAGATGACACGGCCCTTCTGGCTAGCGATGTTGCGGAGTTCGGGGCCGCGGAGCACGGCGATGCCGGCCTCGCGGGCCTTGTCCTCAAAGTAGCGGCCGGTATGTCCTGACCTCCTCTCGGTGAGGAAACCGCCACCCGCGGCGAAATCGATGAAATCGGACTCTATCAGCTGCGTGGCGAGCTTCTCGTATTCGTTGCGGTTGTCTGCATGGCCGTAGAAAGCGGCGGGAGTGGCGTGGTTGACGCCCACGGTGGTCGCCACACCGGTGCCGAAGCCTTTCTCATGCGCCCAGACGCAGATGCTGTTTACGGGATTGTGCTCAGGGTCGACTCCCAGACCGTTGTTATAGGTCTTGACGCCCGAGGAAAGGGCGGTACCGCTGGCGGCCGAATCGGTGACAAGCGATGATGAGGAGAATGTGGTGACGAAAGTCCTGACGGGGAATTGGGTGAAGTTGATGACACTGGGGCCGTCACCGGTAACCTGGTTGTAGTTCTGCGCGCCATACACCTCGTTGATGCCCATGCCGTCACCGATCATGTAGAATACATACTTGGGGGTGGGAGGCTCCTGAACCTGCTGCTTCTTGCGGGCGTCGGCAGGAAGGATGACGATGACTGACAGGAGGGAAAGGACGGCCAGTCTGCGGAACATGCGTGATCTGTTCATAGCGTAAAGGATTGGTTATTAAAAAAGTTCGCCCGACAGCGGGCGGTGGCTAACAAAGTTAAGTATTTTTTTGCTGTTTTAGAGATATTTGTCCGATATTTGTTGACGGAAACGAAAACACTTTTTATGAGAATCCTTGTAGTAGATGACGAAAGGGCCATCCGCAACTCCCTGAAGGAGATCCTCGGTGACGAGGGATTCGATGTGGACGTGGCCGAAGACGGCGCTATCGCCGTCCAGATGGTGGAGAAAGAGAAGTACAACATCATCTTCTGCGACATCAAGATGCCCAACATGGACGGCATGGAAGTCCTTGACAGGCTCAACGCCATGGGCGTGGAGTCCGCCATGGTTATGATCTCCGGGCACGGGGATATCGAGACCGCCGTAGAGTGCATCAAGAAGGGCGCTTTCGACTTCATCCAGAAACCCCTCGACCTCAACCGCATCCTCATCACCATCAAGAACGCCACAGAGAAGGTGTCGCTCGTCAAGGAGACGAAGATTCTTAAGAAAAAAGTCTACGGCGCCGACATGATCGGCGAGTCCGCACCCATGCAGCGCTTGCGCGAGATGATCGAAAAGGTCGCCCCGACCGATGCACGCGTGCTGATCGTCGGGCCCAACGGCTCCGGCAAGGAGCTGGTGGCCAGGAACCTGCACCAGCAGAGCCAGCGCAGCACGATGCCCTTCGTGGAGGTCAACTGCGCCGCCATCCCGTCCGAACTGATCGAGAGCGAGCTGTTCGGCCACGAGAAGGGATCCTTCACCTCCGCCATCAAGCAGCACAAGGGCAAGTTCGAGCAGGCCGACGGCGGCACCCTCTTCCTCGACGAGATCGGTGACATGAGCCTCGCCGCCCAGGCGAAAGTGCTGCGCGTCCTTCAGGAGCGCAAGCTTTCGCGCGTGGGCTCCGACAAGGACATCGTCGTCGATGTCCGCGTCATCGCCGCCACCAACAAAAACCTCCAAGAGGAGATTGTCAAGGGCAATTTCCGCGAGGACCTCTACCACCGCCTCAGCGTCATCGTGTTCACCGTCCCGAGCCTGGACGAGCGCCGCGACGACATCCCCCTCCTCATCGAATACTTCAAGGACAAGTACACCGAGGGCGGCAAGCCGCGCACTTTCTCACCCGAAGCGGTCAAGCTGCTTCAGGAGAAGAACTGGCCCGGAAACATCCGGGAACTGGACAATGTTGTTGACAGGCTGCTTATTCTGGGAGATCCTGAGGTGACTGCCCAGAATGTGAGGGACTTTGTGAATCTGTAGCGGCAAGGCGGGCTTCATGCTCCGCCTTCGCTTTTTCCACTGCAACGGAGCGCTTCAGTACGAAGCCGGAACCGAGATACTTGGTGCGGACGTCATCGTCCGCGGCAAGGGCCGTAGGCGTGCCCTCCTGGAGGATCGTGCCCTCGTAGAGGAGATAGGCGCGGTCTGTGATGGCGAGGGTCTCGCCGACGTTGTGGTCGGTGATGATGACGCCGATATTCTTGTACTTGAGCTTGGCGATGATGTACTGGATATCCTCGACGGCGATGGGGTCGACTCCGGCAAAGGGCTCGTCGAGAAGGATGAACTTGGGGTCGATGGCCAGGGCGCGAGCGATCTCGCAGCGGCGGCGCTCTCCTCCGGAGAGCTGGATGCCGAGGCTCTTGCGCACCTTGGAGAGGTTGAACTCGTCGATAAGGGACTCCAGGCGCTCGCGCCTCTCCTCCCTGGACATGTCGGACATCTCCATGACGGACATGATGTTGTCCTCGACGGACATCTTGCGGAACACGGATGCCTCCTGCGGGAGGTAACCGACGCCTTTCTGGGCACGCTTAAACATCGGAAGACCGGTGATCTCCTCGTCGTCAAGGTAAATCCTTCCTGCATTGGGGACGACCTGTCCCGTGATCATGTAGAAACTCGTGGTCTTGCCTGCGCCGTTGGGGCCGAGGAATCCTACGATCTCACCCTGCTCCACTTCCATGGAAACACCCTTGACCACGGTCCTGACACCGTATTTCTTGACGAGATTCTCGCAACGAAGCTTCATATCCTTTGCTGTTATTTAATGTCCAACCCCAGGTCGCTGATGATGTCAATCACTTCAGGGACGTTCTCCATCAGGTACTTGGCCTTGTCCTCGGGGGTATATATCACTTTTTCGTCCACGAACTGCGCCGCAGCTACGAGGAGCCTGACTCCGGGGCGGCCCAGGAGTTTCTGGAACCTGCCTTCGAGTTCGTGGAGCTTGTTGGATTCGATCCATGCGCGCTGAGCGTCGTTGGTGACGACGAACGTGACGGTCATACCGTCCTCGCGCGAGACCTCGACCTTGGCATTGGCCAAGGTGTTGGCGAGACGCGGCTGGTTGGGATAGAGACCGGACATCTCCTTCCACTTTTCCGCGATCTCCTCATCCGTCAATTCTGCCACAGGCGCCTCTGTCGCGGCAGTCTCAACTCTCGTATCTTCCTTCTCGCCCATCAGGGAGTTCAGCGACAGCGACGCGCCGGTCTTGGCCGGCCTGCGGCGCTTCTTCTCCGCCACCGGCTCAGGCTGCACCTCGGACTGCGGCTCAGGAGCTACCTCCGGCGCAGGTTTTGTCTCGGTCCGGAGGGGGTGGGTGCCTGAAACGTCCTGCTGCGCAGGACCCCCCCCAAGCTTTTCGCTTGGGTCCCCCCCTCTTATGTTGCCGAGGGTGGCACAGTTTCCGGCACCCACCCCCCCCGGACTCTCAACCTTAGACTCCGGCGGAGTCGGCGGCTCAACGGGTGCGGCGACAGTCGCGGGGACACCCTTCGACAAAAAGGCCAGCTTCATCAGCGCGAACTCGATGTGCAGGCGCTGGTTGATGGCGGCCTTGTAGCCGGCCTCGCACTGCGTGGTGATCGCCAGCGCGTCGTAAAGGAACTGCAGGGTGCAGGCCTCTGCCTGCGCGCGGTAGCGCTGCTTCAGCGAAGCGGGCAGGTCCAGCAGGGCGTCAAGCCCGGCCGTCCTGCTCACGATAAGGTCACGCAGGTGCGAACTCAGCGCGGAAATGAAATGCTGGGCGTTGAAACCCTTGGCAAGGATCTCATCGAAGGTCAGCATCGCCGCAGCATAGTCCCCGGCACGGAAAGCATCCACCAGGCGGAAGGAATACTCATAGTCAAGGACGTTGAGATTGCGGATCACGTCCTCGTAATGTACATCCGCGCCGCAGAAGGCCACTGTCTGGTCGAAAATCGTAAGGGCGTCGCGCATGGCGCCGTCGGCCTTCTGGGCGATGATGTGGAGCGACTCGTCGTCGATGGAGACATTCTCCTTTCCGGCAATGTCGCGAAGGTTCTTCACGATATCGGCAACGCCGATACGGTTGAAGTCATAGGTCTGGCAGCGGGACAGAATGGTGGGCAGGATCTTGTGCTTCTCGGTGGTCGCCAGAATGAAGATAGCATGTGCCGGCGGCTCTTCCAAGGTCTTGAGGAAAGCGTTGAAAGCGGCCTGTGACAGCATGTGGACCTCATCGATGATGTAGACGCTGTAGCGTCCCACCTGGGGAGGAATCTGAACCTGCTCCATCAGTGCCTTGATGTCGTCCACACCGTTGTTGGAAGCGGCGTCCAGTTCGTGGATGCAGTACGAGCGGCCCTCCCGGAAGGAGACGCAGGACTCGCATTCACCGCAAGGCTCCATGTCAGCGTTGGGATGGGCGCAGTTTATCGTCTTTGCGAAAATGCGGGCGGTACTCGTCTTGCCGACTCCGCGGGGACCGCAGAAAAGGTAGGCATGCGCGAGCTGGCCCCTGAGGATGGAGTTCTTCAGCGTTCTGGCGATATTGTCCTGTCCGATCAGGGACTCGAACGAATCCGGCCGGTATTTTCGGGCTGATACGATATACTGACTCATGGCACGATTAGCGTTAACTTACAAATGTAAGCATTATTTTGTAACTTTGCCCGTGATGAACGTACGAAGTTACTGCATGAAACGCATTTTCAAGATAGCCGGCATATTGCTCATTCTCGCATTCTGTATTCCGCTTTCCACATACGG
>JAFYZE010000190.1 GCA_017548805.1 Bacteroidales bacterium | reverse complement strand
CATACCATGGGTGCCCTGGCCCGCCGCTCGCTCGAGCCGTCCTGGGAGGCATATCTGTACAAGCTTTTCGGCGTCAATGCCGAGCTGCTCATCGACCATGCATGGGGCTGGGAGCCATGCACGATGGCCATGATCAAGGCTTACCGTCCCTCTGCGAACAGCATCGGATCAGGGCAGGTGCTGACCGAGCCTTATTCTTTCGAGAAGGCCCGTGTCGTGATAAGCGAGATGACCGATTCGCTTGTGATGGATCTGGTGGAGAAGCGGCTGGTCACGGACCAGATGGTCATCAATGTGAATTACGAGAGCATCGACCGGCCGAGGGAGTCCCAATCCGTGGCGGCAGGAGCATTGAAAACGGTTGAGTATTCCGGTGAACTGGTCCGCGACTGGTACGGCCGGACGGTGCCGAAGCCGGCGCACGGTTCCGTGAACCTCGGGCGCCGGACTTCCTCCACGCGGCTCATCACCGAGGCCGTCCTGGGGCTATTCGACCGCATAGTCGACAGGGACCTGTATGTCCGCCGCCTGACGGTCGTGGCGGCCAATGTGAAGTCCGAGAACGGCGAGGGAGAACAGCTGGAGCTGTTCGGTGAGACTTTCGATACGGACAAGGAACGCCGGCAGCAGGAGGCCATCCTTGAGATCCGCCGCAAATACGGTAAGAATGCCATCCTCAAGGGCATGAACTTCGAGGAAGGCGCTACAGCCATTGAACGAAACAAACAGATAGGAGGACACAAGGCATGACGGACAATTACGACGATATCATCAACCTGCCGCATCATACTTCCCGGCAGTTCCCGCGTATGCCACTGGAGGAGCGTGCGGCGCAGTTCTCGCCTTTCGCCGCGCTGACCGGCTATGACGCCATCATCCGTGAAGCCGCCAGGCAGAACGAGGCCTCCTACGATCTTCCTTGACCTATGATTTGCGCTCGTAGGCGCGCAGGCGTGCATCCTCGTTCTGTGCGGCCTGCTCGTCGTAGGCGCGGTCCCATTCGCGGTAATAATCCATCCTCGGATCCTCGAAAAGGGACATTTGCACGAACGGGTCGTGCGTAAGCCTTGAGACCCCGAGCCCGACCTGACGGACCGGGGTCTCGCCGTTCCAGATCTCGGCGAGCATGCGGCGCGCCTCGTTCAGGATGAGTGCCGTGACGTCGGTCGGTTCGGGGAGGGTGCACTGCTTCTGCATGACGGTGAAGTCCTTGTACTTGATGAAAACCGACACGCAGGACCCGCGGAAGCCGTGCTTGCGCACGCGGTGTGCGACTATGCCCGCGACCCTGAACAGGGCGCGGTCCAGCGCCTTCGCATCGGTGATGTCCTGTGGGAATGTCCGCTCGGCGCTGATGCTCTTGGCCTCGGGGACCTCGGTCTCGACGGGGGAGTCGTCCCGCCCGTTGGCATTCTCGTGCAGCTGCAAGGCGAATTTCTGGCCGACCAGCTGGGAGAGCGAGCCCATGCCGAGCGAGGCGAGCTCGCCTATGGTGCGGATGCCGTTGTGGAGAAGCCTCTCTTCAGTCTTTTTCCCTACCCACAGCAAGTCCCGCACGCCAAGCGGCCACATCTTCTCCAGGACTTCCTCGATCCAAAGGGTATGGACCTTGTCGGGCTTCTCGAAGTCGGAGGCCATCTTGGCCAGAAGCTTGTTGGAGCCCACGCCGATGTTGACCGTAAAGCCGAGCGTGTCGCGTATCTCGTCCTTCAGGGCTGTGGCCGTCTCCACCGGGTCACGGCCGTCAAGGCAGTTCGTCATGTCGATGAAGCACTCATCGATGGAGAATTGTTGCAGAATGGGCGAAAAACGCCTGCAGATGCTGATGAAGCCCTCGGAGCACTCCTTGTACCACTCCCAGTCTCCGCGCACGATCACGAGGTCGGGGAAGGTACGCAGGGCCATCGAAACCGGCTGCGCCGTCTTGATGCCCAGCTTCTTGGCGGGCATGGAGGCGGCGGTGATGATGCTCCGGCGGTCCGAAGGGTCGCCGGATACGACGGAAGGGACCAGCCGGATGTCCGGCTGGCCCTCCTTGATCATCTTCACCGCCGTCCAGCTGAGGAATGCGGAGTTGACGTCTATATGGAATATCGTCCGACGCAACTATTTGTAGAATACTGTGTTGAAGAAGTCCTCCATCTGGTGGGCATAAGGGATTCCGTATTTCTTGAAAGTATCCTTCGTGGCGGTATCGGGCTTCCAGTCGTAGTAAGCGTGGGCGGCTCCGGGAACCTTCACATAGTAGACTTCCTGGCCGGCGGCCTTGAGCGCGTTGTAGTACTCCATGGTCACTTCGTCGGTGATGAGGGTGTCCTCAGTGCCGCGGTTGATCCAGTGGGGGATCTTGCGGAGCTTGGGAGACGGAATATTGTCGAGCGGTGCGACGGCTTTCTTGCCTTCCTCCGGAAGGTTGTTGACGAAGCGCTCTATGCCGCTCACCGAAAATATGCCGTAGTTGGGGGCTACGGCCTTGATAGCCAGGAGTTTCTTGCGGGCTTTCTTGGCGCTCATGCCCTTGGGCATATATGTGGGAAGGTACTGGTATACTCCCGGCTTCTCGCCGAAGCCGCCGTCACCCACGCGCTCGATCATGTTAGCCACGGAGGCGCAGAGATGTCCGCCGGCGCTGTCACCCGTGACAGCCAGGCGCTTGGGATCGAGGCCATAATCGGCTGCATGCTCCTGGATGTGGAGGATGGCGCCGTAGCAGTCCTCGATGATGTCCACCATGGTATTGGGTTCGGCGTCACCGTCTGCTGTGCCGTTCCAGCGATAGTCGATGCTGAAGACGACATACTTGCCGTCCCTTGAGAGTTCGCGGGCGAGTCCGAGCATTACATCCTCGCAGTTCATCGTCCAGCCGCCGCCGTGGATGATGACGATGCCGGGGAGCTTTTTCGCTCCGTCGGGAATGTACGCGTCGTATTTCAAGGTCTTGACTCCGGGCTTTGCGTAGACTATGTCATTTATACGCGTGATGCCCTTGACAAGCTCGGGCTCCACGAAGGAGGCACCGACAGAGCAGGCGCCGTCAACGGTCACTTCGAATTCCTGGGAGGTGTATTCGGTGAAATATGCGAAACGGCCGCCCATGGCCTTGTAGCCGCATTCGAAGACATAGCCCGGATCTGCCGTAGCCTTTATGCGAAGGACAGTCCCTTTAGGGAATTCCTTGCCCTCTGCGGGAATGGCGGGGGAGACCTCGATGCTTCCGTGAGTGCACTCTCCGATGGTTACCCTGAACGGTCCGTCAAGGTTGGCGGCCGGCCGGCGCTGCTGGCCGGTGGCGCATACGCTGGCCAGCAGCAAGCCGGCCGCGATGATGGTTCTGGTGACTTTCATAGCATTTAGTGTTATTGCTTAACTACAAATATACGATTAAATGCGCATTGTCGCAGCGATGCCTGCCAAAAACCGTTAGCACAGTTTTTGCTGCAGTGATTGGCATCAACCAAAAATGACTGTGATATGAAAAGGTTTTTCAGCACTATCTTGATTGCCGCATGTGCGGTACTGGCATTCAGTTCCTGCGAGACGCTGGACCCTGACAAGGATTTCAGCGGCACTCCATACGGATTCTGGATTGTCGACAAGCTCGAAGTTGAGGTCGGGACCACAATCAATGGCACGACCACCACACACAAGTCCACTACGGATTTCAGCGGTGACTACTGCCGCCTGAATCTTGATACATCCTTCATGGCTTCGCTTTGGTACAACTTCGACCTTGACCTGGAGACATTCACTTATGATGCATCTGCAATGCGGATTACTTTCCGTGAAAGCCTGAATGCCGGCGACAACGGCAAGGCCATCGTACTCCTGGGAGTATACAACGTCACTCTGGATGGCGACACCATGGTACTCAGCCAGCCTGAGGCTTCGATAGGAGGTGAGAGTTACGGAGTCAGCGAGCGGGCTACCTACTACTTCCACCGCGCCCCCAAGAGCGAAAAGCCCAAGGAGACTACAAATGATTAACACTTCTGGTTTTTAATGATGACCGTCCTGAGGACTCAGGGCGGTCTTTTTTTCGCTTTTATACGCTTTTATTAGTATCTTTGGTGAATGATGGTTTAAAAACCCGGACTATGGATATGTTTGACGTAATAAAGATCGAGGATTTCCAGCAGGGAGATTTCCGCAAGGCTGCTTTCCTGACCTGCGGGGTGGTGTGCTCCAAGCAAATAGATATCGAGACCGAAGGTGATGTGATCCGCAGCGTGCGCTACACCGGCGGCTGCAACGGCAATACACAGGGCGTTGCAGCGCTTGTCGCCGGGATGAAGGTGGATGAGGCTATAGCCCGGCTCGAAGGTATAGACTGCAACGGCCGCGGGACCAGCTGTCCCGACCAGCTCGCCCGCGCGTTGAAGCAGTTGTAGGGCGTTAGCGGATCTCCTTCCCGAAAGGGAAGATGCCCGCGAGGGCGAGGCTGAAGTGCTTGAGCCCGAAGGGGATGCCGATGATGGTGATGCAGAAGATGAGGCCGCAGACAATATGGATGATGGCGACTTCCCACCAGCCGAGCAGGATCCAGATGAGGTTCATGATGATGGAGAGGCAGCCGGGCTCGCCGGGGCCGTTGACCAGCTCGTGCCCGAAGGGCCAGAAAGCGTAGCCGCCCAACTTGAAAAGCTGGACCCCGAAAGGAATGCCGATGATCGTAATGCACATCAGCAACCCTACGATGATGTAGATGGTGGCGACCAGAAGGCCGCCCAGGACGAGCCAGGCGAGATTTCCGAGGAACTTCATATGGATAGAATTTGAACAAAAATAGCAATTATACATGAAACTCAAAAACTGTTTGTTTGTCTGCGCATCGGCGCTGTTGCTCCTGGCCGTATCGTGCGAGGACGTGCGTAAGCCGATGGAGACGAAGGTGTTCCATTGGGCGGATTCGACAGCCCATGCATACATGACCATGGATGCCGAATTCCCGACAGGGAACGACAATGCTTCGGCTCGTGTGCGTCAGGAGCTGGCAGGCGTTGTGGATGATATCTTGGGCCATGTGACATCCTATGAGAATGAACGCTTCTTCGACCCGTATGATGGAGACCAGGATGATGCCGAAGGTTTGCTCAGCTACTATAGGGAGAATGCTTTCGCGGTGATAAGTCAGTCCTCGAACGAGGATGCGGAGGAGCGGGCCAAGTATATCCTTGAAGATGAGGATTTTACCGATGAGGAGAAAGCTGAGATGCTTCGGGATTTCCCGAAATGGGGATATGAATTCAGCCTGAGGAAGATCGACGATACCGACCGTTATGTGGTGTTCCAGTCCATGGACTACATCTACATGGGTGGTGCGCACGGTGGGATTACCGGACGCGGCTGCCTGACCTTCTCGAAGAAGGACGGCGCGCCCGTCGGCGACTTCGTCGACGCATCGCGCGCCGCCGATATGCAGCCGCTGATGATCGAAGGGCTGCTGAGGTATTACGCAGAATGCGGATACGATACGACCTGGGACGAGCTCAAGGAGAGCCTTTTCATAGAGAACGGCTTCCTGCCGCTCCCGTCCTGGCCGCTGTATCCTTCAGAGGACGGACTGAACTTCATCTACCAGCAGTACGAGATCGCCAGCTACGCCGAGGGCATGCCCTCGTTTACCATACCTTATGCCGATATCGAGCCGTTCCTGACTCCGGAAGCAAAGGCCCTTCTCGGACTCTGATTGATTTTTATCATTACTTAATATAAACTAACTTAACTTTTATGAAAAGAAGATTTTATGTGATCGTCGCACTGCTTCTCGCCTTAGGCGTTACGGCAGGTGCGCAGGGTCGTGGACCCGGCAGGCCGGGCGCTGAGCCCCCGAAGGATTCAAATGAGAGCGCCGAGAAGGAGAAGACTCCCGAACTTACATTCAAAGAGGGCCTCTTCGGAGTGGCCCAGAACGAGAAGGACTGGTATTTCGAGATTCCGGATGAGATCCTCGGACGCCGCATACTTGCGGTCACGCGTTTCGTGAGCAACACCCCCGGTGTCAGCGAATACGGCGGCGAGGAGGTCAAT
>JAFYZE010000189.1 GCA_017548805.1 Bacteroidales bacterium | reverse complement strand
GTCATCGGTGCGACAGTCATCGAGCAGGGTACCTCTAACGGCACCGTGACGGGCATCGACGGAGACTTCGTCCTGAACGTCGCGAATGCCGATGCTATCGTCGAGATCAGCTGCATCGGTTACACGACCCTTACCTTCAAGGCATCCGAAGTGCCGGCCACCGTCACCCTCGAGGAGGACAGCGAGTTCCTCGACGAGGTCGTGGTCATCGGCTACGGTACCGTCAAGAAGAGCGACCTCACCGGTTCGGTTTCGACCGTCAAGGCCGATGAGATCAACAAGGGTGTCATCACCACCCCGGCCGACCTCCTCCGCGGCAAGTCCGCCGGTGTCGTGGTCACCGCTGGTTCCGGTATGCCGGGCTCCGGCGCCACCATCCGTATCCGCGGCGGTTCGTCCCTGAACGCTTCCAATGACCCGCTCATCGTCATCGACGGTCTGCCGGTCTCCAATGACGGTATTTCAGGTATGTCCGACCCTCTGTCCTCCATCAACCCCGAGGACATCGAGAGCTTCACCGTCCTCAAGGACGCTTCGGCTACCGCCATCTACGGATCCCGTGCTTCCAACGGCGTTATCGTGATCACCACCAAGAAGGGCGCCAAGACCGGTACGGCCTTCCCGAAGGTCGCCATCGACTTCACGGCTTCCGCCAATACGATTGCGAAGTACAACAGCCTGCTGGATGCTGACGGCATCGTTTCCCTCATCCGTGATTTCTACGGAGTCGACTCCGCCGCCGAGCAGCACCTCGGCGTGGACGGCAAGCTCTACAACACCGACTGGCAGCGGGAGATCTACCAGGTCGCCCCGACCTATGACGGCAACATCAGCCTGAACGGCCGCGCCGGCTTCCTGCCTTACCGCGTCTCCGGAGGCGTCACCTCCCAGGAGGGTACGCTCATCGGCTCGAAGATGAACCGTTACACGGCTTCCGTGAACCTTTCTCCTACTTTCCTTGACAATCACCTGACTGTCAATCTCAACGGCAAGGGCACCTACACCCAGAACTGGTATGCCAACCAGGACGCCATCGGCGCCGCCAACCATTATGATCCTACCAAGCCCGTGTACTGTGACGTGCCCGGCTATTCGCTCAACGGCTATACCACCTGGTACGACGCTTCCGGTAACATCAATACGATGGCTACCATGAACCCTGTCGGCCTGCTCAACGCCAAGAACGACACTGCCGACGCCAAGCGCTTCATCGGCAACGCTCAGTTCGACTACAAGGTCCATGGTTTCGAGGCTCTCCGCTTCAACCTCAACCTCGGTATTGACTGGGCACAGTCCGCCGGTATCACCGAGCTTGCAAAGGGTTCCGAGGCTTCCTATCACAACACCAACCAGTCCGGCGGCGGTTCGCACACTGACTACGACTACACCCGCAAGGACACCACCCTCGAGTTCTACGGTGACTTCAACAAGGATTTCGGCCTTCACAACGTGGATCTGATGGCAGGTTATTCCTGGCAGCACTTCTACAATGAGAACAGCAGCAAGTCGTACCGCATGTCCGACAACGCGAGCCTCGGCTCCTCGGTCGGCAAGGGCGAGCTCTATCTCATCTCCTTCTTCGGCCGCGCCAACTACAGCTTCGCCGACAAGTACCTCATTACCGCTACGATGCGTGCTGACGGTACTTCCCGTTTCCAGAACCACAAGTGGGGCTTCTTCCCGTCCGTGGCTTTTGGATGGAACATCCTCAAGGAGGACTTCATGGCCGATCCCGGCAAGCTCTCCACCCTCAAGCTCCGTCTCTCCTGGGGTGAGACCGGACAGCAGGCCGTCGGTGGCTACTATGACACCTTCGCCCAGTTCCTGACCACCCAGCAGGGTTCGTACTACTTCACCGACGCCAGCGGCTACACCAATCCTATCGCCGCCCTCGGCTATTCCGCCGACCTCCGTTGGGAGACCACGACGACTTACAATGCCGGTATCGACTTCGGCTTCTGGAACGACAGGCTCACCGCCAGTGTCGATGTCTATAAGCGCGACACCCGCGACATCCTGAACTACATCCCCGTTCCGGCCTTGTCCAACCTTACCAACTACCTGAACACCAATATCGGTGCGATGACCAACTACGGAGCCGAGCTCGATCTCAACGCCATCCTCGTTGAGACCCGCGACGCCAGCTGGACCGCTGGCTTCAACGTTGCTTACAACCACAATGAGATCACCAAGCTGACCGTCTCTGACGACGATGCCACCGGTGTCGAGACCGGAGGAATCTCCGGCGGTACCGGCAACAATGTCCAGATGTTCCAGGTCGGTTATCCGATCCGCACCTTCAACCTGTACCAGCAGGTATACGATACCGAAGGAAGGCCGATCAGCGGTGTCTATGTAGACCGCAACAACGACGGCCAGATCAACGCTGACGACAAGTACCTCGGCCACCATGCCGACGCCGACGTCACCTTCGGTTTCAACACCAGTTTCTCGTACAAGAACTTCACTGCTGCCCTCTCAGGACATGCAAGCATCGGCAACTGGGTGTACAACAACGTCGCTTCCGATACTGAGATGCTCGCCGACCTCTGGACCAACCAGTTCGTCAGCAACCGCGTATCTTCGGCTCCCCAGTCGATGTTCACTCAGGCCCAGTACCTCTCAGACTACTATCTGCAGAATGGATCGTTCCTCAAGCTGGACAACTTCACCTTGGGCTACACCTTCCCGAAACTCTTCAATGTCGCTTCCGACAGGCCGTTCTCCCTCAACGTCTTCGGTACCGTGCAGAACATCTGCACCATTACCAGGTACACGGGAATCGATCCTGAAATCTACGGCGGTATCGACGGTACAGTCTATCCGCGCCCGAGAACCTTCGTAGGCGGAATCAAGATTAACTTCTAAACTAGGGCAGGAATATGAAATCATTGAAATATATTCTCGGAGTCCTGGCGGCCGCTGCCGCCCTTACCTCCTGTGTGGGCGACCTTGACGTTACCCCTATCGACCCGAACGCCAATACTGCCGACAAGGCCCTCGTGAGCGAGGCCGCTTTCGGTCAGTTCCTTTCCGGCGTGTATCTCGGTTTCGCTACCTCCGGATATTACGGCGCCAACGGAAGCGCTTCCATCTCCGGACTCGACGGTGGTGCATCCCAGTACATCCGCGGTCTCTACCATCATAGCGAACTTACCACGGACGAGAGTGTCTGCGGTTGGAACGACCAGACCATAAAGAATTTCCACTGGGGCAACTGGACGACCGACGACACCTTTATCTACGCCTTCTACTCCCGCATCTTCATGCAGGTGGGCATGGCCAACGAGTTCATCCGCGAGGCCAAGGCCTCATCGCTCGAGTTCGCTTCCAAGCAGCAGATGATCGACGAGGCCCGCGTCCTGCGCGCCATCGCCTATTATCACGCTATCGACAACTTCGGCAACGTTCCTTTCGCTGACGAGACCGCCGTCGTGGGTGTCAACCCTGACCAGATCTCCCGCGCCGAACTGTATGCCTGGCTCGTGGACGAGCTTACCGACCTGGTGAACAACAGTGCCCTTCCCGAGAAGTCCGCTACCGTTTACGGCCACGCCAACAAGAGCGTCGCCAAGTTCCTCCTCGCGAAGGTCTACCTCAACGCCGAGGTCTATGCCGGCACCGCCGCCTATGACAAGTGCGCAGCTGTCCTGACCGACCTCATGAACGACGGATACAGCCTTCACACTTCTTCCCAGGGCGTGTACAGCGCATATCAGGAGCTCTTCCTCGCTGACAACGAGCGCTGCACCGACGAGATCATCTTCGCGGTCGAGCAGGACGGTGTCAACACCACCAGCTACGGCGCCACGAACTATCTGATCTTCGCCTCCACCGGCGGCGAGATGGATCCTGACGAGATGGGTATTTCTTCGGGATGGGGCGGTCTCCGCATGACTCCCGAATTCTACAACAAGTTCTCCAATGGAGACGAGCGCGCCCTCTTCTACACTGACACCCAGAAGGCCGACATCGACGACATCGGCGAGTTCTCCAACGGCTACGCCTTCCGCAAGTTCCGCAACCGCACCAGCGACGGCGGCTATGGCAAGGAGGCTGGTTTCGTGGATACTGACTTCCCGATGATGCGCTATGCCGACGTCCTCCTGATGGCTGCCGAGTGCCAGGTGCGCGGCGCTGCCGTCAGCGGTGCCATCGACGGCTTCAATGCCGTTCGTGCCCGCGCCGGCCTGCCCGCCATCGCCAATCCTACCCTCCAGAACATCCTCGACGAGCGCGCCCGCGAGCTCTATCAGGAGTGCTGGAGACGCAGCGACCTCATCCGCTTCGGTCAGTTCACTTCCGGTTACAACTGGCAGTGGAAGGGCAATGTCAAGGACGGACAGGACATCGACTCCTACAGGGTCCTGTTCCCCATCCCTGATTCTGACCGCCTGGCCAACACCAAGCTTGTGCAGAACCCCGGATATTAATAGATTCGCCTTATGAAAAGAATATTATCCATCATATCTGCAGGCGTGCTCGTCCTTTTGGCGGCATCCTGTGTCAAAGATGATTTGACAATGTTCGACGCTTCGAGAGCGACGGCTCCGGTCCTCAATTCCTTCCAGATTGGAGAGAAAGAGATCGTTGCCGAGTACACTCCCGGCGTCTTCAAGCAGGGCTTCAATGACAAGATCGCTCCGAATCATGCGCTTGCAATCGTTTCGGCCGGCGGCAAGACATTCAGCAAGACCCTGTCCACCACCGACAAGGGCGGAGTCCTCTCCATCAAGCCTGTCACCCTGGCCAAGGCCCTCATGACCCTCGGATTCGCCGAGGGCAGCACGACTGATGTCGAGCTGGCGGTCCGCGCCACCATGCAGGACCCTTCCAAGGACAACGGCCTCAACGGCTTCGTTGACTCTCAGGGACGCATCTCCATCAACGGTTTCGAGGTAGTCATCCCCGAGGTCGTCGGAAGTCCTTATGCAGAGTACACCGAGGATAGCCCCTGGTCCGTCATCGGTTCCCTCGAGGCCTACGGCATCAGCTGGGACGGTGACCTGAACATGTGGGCCGATGCTGACGGCAACCACGTGGCGGCACACGTCACCCTCAAGGCCGGCGAAGAGTTCAAGTTCCGCAAGGACCAGGATTGGGGCGTGAACGTCGGAGGTGACTTCGGCAGCCTTGATTCCGAGTTCTCCGTCTCCCAGGACGGTCCGAACATCAAGGTCGGCGCCGACGGTACCTATGACCTGTTCGTCAATCCTGATTCGGGTATCGCCTGGATCTCCGAGGCCTACGATCCTTATCCGGACTTCACCG
This sequence comes from Bacteroidales bacterium, assembly GCA_017548805.1. The sequence continues at coordinate 1,217 of JAFYZE010000189.1, read as the reverse complement.
AGGCCAGCAACTGGTCCGTCATCGGTTCCCTGTCCAAGCACGGAATCAGCTGGGACGGCGACATCGCCATGGCCACCGACGGTTCCACCCACATCGCATTCGGTGTCAACCTTGCCGCCGATGATGAGTTCAAGTTCCGTCAGGATGCTTCCTGGACCGTGAACCTCGGTGGTGACTTCAGCGGTCTCGACAGCGAGTTCGCAGTCTCCCAGGACGGTCCGAATATCAAGGTCGGTGCCGACGGCACTTACGATCTCTTCGTCAACCCCGGAGCAAGCACTGCAAAGGTCAGCGAGGCTTCCGGCATGAAGATCAGCGCCAAGATCGGTGGCGACGAGCCCGGTCCCGAACCGGAGCCTGTCACAGGCTGGAACATCATCGGCCTCAACGGCGACTGGGACAACGATATCAGGGCCACTGAGGACAACGGTGTCTGGTCAGCCTATATCACCGCCAACGAAGACACTGAGTTCAAGTGGCGCAAGGATGGCGGCTGGGATGAGAACTACGGTGGTGTCCTAGTCAACCTCGGCGAGCCTTTCGAGGCTGTAGCAGGCGGTGACAACATCAAGGTCTCTGCAGGCTTCTGGAAGGCCGAGCTCAATCTCAACGACAAGACCATCACCGTGTCTGAAGGCCATGTGTGGTCGCTCATCGGCGTCAATGGTGATTGGGGGACCGATATCGACATGGTCCTCACCGACGGCAAGTGGGTGAGCCCTGTCACCAAGATCGCCGGCGAGTTCAAGCTCCGTGAGAACCACGGCTGGGACAACAACCGCGGCGGTACCTTCGCCGCCATCGGCGAGCCTTTCGCCGTGGAGAACAACGGTGCCAACATCAATGTTGAGGAAGGCAATTACATCGTGACCTATGATCCCGAGGCCGAGACCGTCGTCATCAACGAGACCGGCTGGGGCCTTGTGGGTACCATCAACAGCTGGGGCGGCAGTCCGGACATCATCCTCAAGGAGTCCGGCCTGTTCCTCGTTGCCAAGAACGTCACCCTCACTGCCGACGATGAGATCAAGCTCCGCTACAAGAGTGACTGGGCCGTGAACCGCGGTGCCCGTACCGCCGTCGGACAGGCCGTCAAGGCCACTCAGGACGGTCCCAACATCAAGCCCGGTGCCGGTACATTCGATGTGTACTACAGGCCCGACAGCGATGTCATCTTCGTGCTGGAGGCCGGTTCCGAGCTGACCTACTGGGGTGTC
>JAFYZE010000188.1 GCA_017548805.1 Bacteroidales bacterium | reverse complement strand
GGGCCGCGGTCGAGCGAAGGCTCCATCTCGAGCGGAGCGAAGAGGCCGAGGACGCGGCCCTCGTGGACCTTGTTCAGATCCTCGCGGTTATCCACGAAAGTGTACCCGCGGTCCACCATCTCCTGCACGAGGTCACGGCCGTCCTCACGGCCGCGCCAGAACTGGATGCCGCCGCCGGTCAGGAAGTTCACGCCGCTGTCCACGAACTGGGCGGCGTTGGTCTCCTCGTCATCCCTGTCAAGGGAATGGCCGACAAAATCCAGCGGTGTAGCATCGTTGATGCGGCAGGTGACGGCTACTCCCGTTTTCATACCCTTCGACTGTGCCAGATGCAGCAGGCTGGGGACAGGATTGCCGTCAGGATCAACGCCCATGTAGCCATATTTTGTCTTGACACCGGTGCCAAGGGCGGAACCGCCCGCACAGGAGTCGGTGACAAGACGGTCGGTGGCATAGGTACGGGAAAAACCTGTTACCTTGAAATTGTCCAGGTTGAGATGGCCTCCGTTCAGTACCCAGCCGCAGCTGACCTGCTCCACACCCATGCCGTCGCCGATCATCACGATGACGTTCTTGATCCTCTTGCTCTTGGTCTGCCCTACCGTGACCGTCTCATAGGGATTGGTGACCGTGTACTGGTCATCCTCGCTGAACTGGTCGTTGGCATACTTGGAACGGTTGCGGGAGATATCCTGCTCTTCCTGGGCAAATGCAACGAGGCTGCTGCAAAGCGCCAGCAGCGCTATCATGAACCACTTTTTCATATTCGTCTATTGTTTATCCAGTTCAACATTCACTTTCTGGGACGCATCCTTCCGGCAGGTGACAGTCTTTTTTTCGCCCGGAATCAAGGGGAAGAAATTATCGCTCCAATATGCAGGGACGATGAGCTTACCCTCGGAATCCTTGGCCTTCAAAATATTCATGTAGGAGATGAACGGAGAATTGTTGACCAGCGTCACCGAAAGGCTGTCGCCGTTGTCCGTCACAGTGAAATCAACGTCCGCCGAGCCCTGCTCGAAGGCAAAGCCGAGGTCGGAGTATGCGGTAATGGGAGTGATGTACCAGTTCGTCTTCTTCCAGTTATACTCATTGTCCCTGGCGGGCAGGCAGTAGAAATTGTCCACGGCCAGGCCGGCGTCGTCCGTCAGCTGGAGGGCGACGAAATGCGGCTTGCCGTCGTAGCGCCTGAGGTCGAAGACAGGAATGACCTCCCTGTAACCGACACTGACGGACTTCGTCTCCTCTCCTATCAGGCGCGAGGAGGCGTCGAACACTTTCACTGTAGCTTTCAGCGCATGAGGAGCAGCATCCGAGCCTTCGTTAACGGCATAAACCTTCCTGTCGGCATAATCGAACAGGAGCTGGAGCGGCTCGCAGGCCTTCTTGGTGCCATAATATGACGCGCAAGGGACTCCGTACCAGTCATAGAGCTGCCAGTAGAGGGACGGCCAGGCGGAGTTGAGCATCCACTGGACGATGCCGGTGGAATTGGGAATCCTGACGCGGAAAGCCTCGAACATGGCGCGCGTGCCGTCGTAGTCGACGGCGTGGGCCTTGCGGACGAAGTCCTCCAGGCCGTCGAAGCCGCCGTACAGGCCGTTAATCGTCTCCTGCAACTGCTTCGTGCTGTTCATCGCGGAACCGGAAGCGGTGCAGTGATAGTCCCAGCTGTCGGAAAGCGGCCAGAGAGCGTCCTCCGGAATCATCCTGCGGAGGGACTCGAGCTGCGGCAGGTTCGCACCGATGCCGGTCTCGGTATTCCAGCCGAAAGCGCCGCCCGCCTCAGTATCCCTGTACCAATAATCCGGGGCCACATACTCATAAGGGCCTTCCATCTTGGTGCCGGACCAGCCGGCAAGGCTCTTCAGGTTCTTGGCGGAGCAGACATAGGGGCGGTAGTCCTCTTCCTCGTAAATGGCGAGATAGCGCTCCTCAAGGCCGGGGTTCGGGATGCGGTCACTACCTGTCAGCCATGCGATGACAGAAGGATGGTTGTGCAGGCGCACCACCTGGTCGTGGAAATAGCGCACGGCGAGTTCCTCGGACTCAGGTGTGTTGATGCAGCCGTAGCCCTTGACCTCGGGAAGGCCGCAGTAGTCTTCCCATTCCCACTGGCAGCTGAAGCCCACGAGGGCAAGCACGCCCCAGGCGTCGCAGAGGTCGTACACCAAATCATCCTTGCCCCAGATGTTCTCGAAGCGGATGAGGTTCATGTTCATGTCCTTCACATAGCGGACCTGCCTGGCGATGGACTCGGGAGTGTCCAGCAGGAAGATGTCGTCGGTCCAGCCGGCACCCTTCAGCAGGATATCCTTGCCGTTGAGGGTGAACTGGCGGTAGCCTTCCTCCGTGAGGCGGCTCTCGATCTTGCGGATGCCGAAGGTGGCCGCATCGGTATCGGATACGGATCCTCCCTCCTCCACGCAGACGTCAAGCCGGTACAGTTCGGGAGTGCCCAGGTCATATGTCCACCAGACGCGGGGGTTGTCGACATGCAGGATTGAGGCCTCGGCGGGCGTCAGGGTGACTTTCTTCGTCTCCATGGGGCCGAGGGTGACGGGAACGGACGCCGTTCCGTAATTCTCCTGACGGGAAAGTTCGCCGTTGCCAAGGTTCAGCACAATATTGGCCTCCACGGGGCGGTTCTCCTTGTTGCAAAGGGTCACGCGGACCTTGAGGTCAGCCGTGGCGAAGCTTTCGACATCCAGGTCGGGGACGATATAGATATCCTCCACGGACACGGCTCCCGTGGTGTGCAGGGTGACGGGACGGACGATGCCCATGCTCTCGTCGAGCGGACGGGGGTTCCAGTCCACGAAGCCGATATTGAGGTCACCCTTCTGTGCGCGGCGCAGCTTCACCTCCAGATTGTTCCCGGCTTTCAGCAGGTCCGTGACATCGTACTTGCGGCGGATAAAGACTCCTAAGGTCGTGTCGGACGAAGCTATCTGCCTGCCGTTGAGGAAAATGTCTGCATAGTAGTCCAGCCCGTCGAACACCAGTTCGGCGTGCTGCCCCTTCGCAGGCTTTCCTGCAAAGGAGGTCTTATAGGTCCAGGTTTCTTCGAATATCGATTTGTCTACTTTCTCGTAGTTGCGGCCTTCGAGGAGGCCTTCGCCGAAGAAACCCGCCTCGTAGAGGGTACCTGCTACCGTGGAAGGGGTCGTCGCGGCAACGGACACACCGTCCTTGGAAAGGGTCCAGCCGTCGGCAAGGACGTTCCTGTCCCCGGAGACCATGCGGCCGTTCTGCCCGCAGGCGCTGAGCGCCATCACCAGAAAGATGCAATTGAAAAATGGTTTCATAAGCGAAGCTAGATAAGTGATGCGCCGATTACAGGGAAGTCATCGTCCGCGAAAGCGGCGATGGTAAGATGGTCGACGGAAATGCTGTACGGGAAATGCTCGCGTACATAGGCGTCCATCGAGGGCCGGAAAAGATCCAGCGAGTGTGCTATACCGCCGCCGAAAGCGATGTGGCTGGGATCATAGGCATAAAGGACATTGCATACGAGTTCGCCGAGGTGCATGCCGAATTCCTCGAAGAGGGCGAGGGCTGCAGCGTCGCCGCCTCCAGCGGCAATGGCCGCCGCCTTGCTGTCCCATCCCCTCCCTTCGAAGAACTTCTTGCTACAGTAGTCCTCAATCATAGTGCCCCGGTATGGGAGGCTGCAGAGCTCTCCGGCACCACTGTTAGCGCCGCAGAAAAGCCTGCCGCGGTCCACGATGCCGAGCCCGGTGCCCGTACCGAGGGTAATGCCCACGAGCACTTCCGGCTTTGCATCCTCCGGATACGCTCCGTATGCCGCCATTGCGAAACAGTTGGCGTCGTTGCCGACGGAGACCGGCACTCCGAAACGTTCCTCCAGGTAAGCCTTTAGAGGGACGACCTTCCAGGAAGGGATGTTTCCGGCGTCATAGACCACTCCTGTGTGGGTGTCCACAAGGGTCGGGACTCCGACTCCTATCTTGGTGGTGTCCGGAGTGATGATGCCGGTTATCTGCTCCGATAGATATTCGAGGGTTTGTTCCATGGTCGCATCCTTCTTGAAAGAAGGAACTGAAAACTTGCGCAGAATCCTGCCGTTTTCGACCAGACCGAGAACGAGATTAGTGCCTCCGATGTCGATTCCGAGTGTCATGTGGTTTTTCTTTTTTTACAAAAATATGGATTAGATTGGGAGAATAAATACAAATTTGCGTATTTAGATATACAATTTGCGTCAAGCTGTTGAAACGGTTTAATTTTTTTGCCATTTTTGTGTCAGACACATCAAACATGCTGACTATGAAGTCAAAACGCATCCTGTTCCTCTTATTATATACGTGCGCGTTGTGCGCAGCGTGTTCGGCTCCCTGCCGTATCGTCTGGACCGAAGGGGCCGATGACGGACACGGCACGGCTGTCCATAAGATGGAGATCCTCAATGCCCCAAAAGGGTCGGACTGGACCATCTGGTTTTCCCAGTTCCGTACTCCTGTTACCATGGAAGAGGGTGCTCCGGGCAGCATCGAGCACATGAGCGGAACGCTGTACCGCGTCATCCCTGCGGATGGCAATCCCGGCGGCACCATGACCCTGAGCTACGAAGCCAGATCCCTTGTCAACCAATGCCGGGCTCCGGAAGGCTTCCTCCTGCAGAAGAAGGGCGGAAAACCCGTCGCAGTGGAGGTTTCCTACATCTTCCTCCCCAGCGAGCCCGTCCGCTCTTTCGAGTGGAATCCCGTTTCTACCACAGTCTATGACATGGTGCCCCGGCCGAAAGATGTGCGTC
>JAFYZE010000187.1 GCA_017548805.1 Bacteroidales bacterium | reverse complement strand
TCCGCATGGTGGTCATCGGCATACTCGGCACTTTCATCAACGGCCTGTGCATAGATTATTTCAGTGCGAGCATAAACAAGCGCAAGCGCGTCTGCATCATTTCTTCCGAGCACGAACGCATACGCGAGTTCATCATCGACAGGCTCCAGCGCGGCTGCAGCCTGTATGAAGTCACCGGAGGATACTCCGGCGAGAAGAACATGGAAGTCCAGGCCCTGCTCACGCAGGAGGAATTCGCCAACCTGATGACCTTCATGAAGGAGAACGACATCAAGGCTTTCACCACCGCGGGCAATGTCAGCGAGGTCTATGGCCTCTGGCACCAGCATTCACGGAAGCATTGACATGCGTATCGCCGTCATCGGAGCAGGCGCGGCCGGCTGCCTTTGCGCCGCCGAGCTCAAGCGTCACCTCCCGGAAGCGGAGGTGACCGTCTTTGAAGGCGGCGCAAAGCCCCTTGCTAAAGTGGCGGTCACGGGTGGCGGACGGTGCAATTTTACCAACACATTCGAGAATATCGGCAGGCTCGAAGAAGCCTATCCAAGGGGTGCGCGGCTCATGAAGCGCGCCCTGATGCGTTTCAGTCCGGAGGATGCACGGGAATGGTTCGCCTCAATGGGAGTTCCGTCCGTCGTCATGGATGACGGATGCGTATTCCCGCTGTCGCAGGATGCCATTGACATAGTCAGGGCCCTGGAAAGGGCGATGAGGCAGGCCGGGGTAAAGGTACTTTGCCGCCGCCGTGTCGCGTCCGTCGAGGACCTTGGCGGCAGTTTCCGCATATTTTTCACCGACGCGTCCCTGCCTAGTTTCGAGGCAGACAGAGTAGTAGTGACGACTGGAGGCTCGCCTTCCCCTTCCGGATATACTATGCTCTCCCCTCTCTGTCTGGAAACCATTCCTCCCGTTCCTTCCCTTTTCACCTTCAATATCGGAGACGATCCGCTCAAGGAACTTATGGGTATTGTCGTGACGGATGCAACCGTCGGTCTCGGAGGGACCGCTTTCAGGGCAGGCGGCCCGCTGCTCATTACGGACTGGGGCGTCAGCGGTCCCGCCATTCTCAAACTGTCCTCCTATGCCGCAAGGCACTTGGCAGAAAACGGATATCGCGGGACTCTTAACATCTCCTGGCTTGGGACTCCGAGGGAAACGGACTGCATGGATTTATTGCAGGGAATGGCTTCGGAAAGCCCCCGCAAGCAGATAGTATCGACTTGCCCTGCGGCGCTCTCAGGCCGCCTGTGGCGGCATCTGGCGGCCCGGGCAGGCCTGCGGGAGGACATCCGCTGGGCGGAGCTGGGCTCCCGCGGGATGGCGCGGCTCGCCGCAATTCTCGCATGCGACTCATATCCCATCACCGGACGCTGCCGCTTCAAGGACGAGTTCGTCACCTGCGGTGGAGTCTCGCTTTCCGATATTTCCCTAAATACCCTCGAATCAAAAAAGCATCCAGGACTCTTCCTTGCAGGAGAAGTCCTGGATGTAGATGCAATCACCGGAGGTTTCAACCTTCAGGCGGCCTGGTCGATGGCCTATACGGCAGCGCAGGCCATTATTTCCGGTAATGGCGGCGACGGCGGCGCTTGCCGAAGAATTTCTTCCTGATACCCAGCACCAGAAGCAGCGCGAAGAACAAGCTGATGACAATCAGGGTCATCGCATTTGCGTTCGATCCCTTCACCCGGCTCCAGGTGGAGATCAACTTGGGGGTATCCTCTCCCCAGTCGCGCATCATCACGCAACGCTCAATCACAGAAGCATCCGGATATAAGGTCGGGTCAAGATGAGCCTCTCCCGCTCCTTCGATGTCTCCGAAAAGATAGCGTACGTCAACGGTCTCTTCGAAAGACTCGTCGGTCATGGCCTCCAGCACTTCGGCAGTGGTCACGGTGCTGACGTAGCCGATGAAGTCCATGTTGCGGATGGCATTTTCGGGGATGCACAGGAAATTGATGAAGTAGCTGGCAGCCTTGACGTTACGGGCATATTTCGGGATGACCCAGCCGTCGAACCATACATTGCTGCCCTCGAGCGGGACGCTATATCTCAGGTCGACGCCGAGTTCCCTGGCCTCCATCATTGCCCATTCGGCGTCGCCGCTCCATGTGAAGTTGAGCCAGCCTCGCTCCTGGGTCATCTGCTCCTTGCCGAAATCGGCCTCCCAGCCAGCCACAAGCGGTTTTACCTGCGCCATATACGCCTCGAAAGCCTCCAGGCTCTCGTCCGACGAGTCAAGCATAAGTTCGTCCATGGTCACCGTTCCGGCCTTCAGTTCGTCTTGGTGCAGGAAGATATTGATGGGACAATACACATCCCTTGCAGCATCCTTGATGAAGATCTTGCCGGCATACTTGGGGTTGCGGATGATGTCCCAGGTCTTGGCGTCTTCGGGATCGACATATTTGGCATTGTACAGGATGCCGGTCGTGCCCCACATATAACCCACGGAGTAGTCGTTGGCGTCGATGCCTCCGTCGGCGATCTGCGAGAACACTCCCCTGATATAAGGAGAAACATTGGCGTCGATATAGTTTGGCGTGTCTCCGAAATCCTTGTCGATAGGCAGGAGCAGGCCTTCGTTCAGCATCCGCTGGATGATGTAGTCCGACGGGCAGACCACGTCGAAATCCTCGTGTCCTTTCTCGATCTTCGAGAGCATCGTCTCGTTGATGTCGAAAGTCTGGTACACGATCTTGACCGTCTCGCCGGTCTGTTCCTCATACCACTCTTCGAATTCGGTGATGAGGTCCTCGTCGATGTAGTCTCCCCAGTTGTAGACCTTGAGGAGATGTTCGCGGTCCGGGCCGCAGGACGCCAGCAGGCACAGCGCCAGCAGCGCCGCGATGTGAGCTAGTCTTTTCATTTTACTTCAGCCTGCGTCTTGGACCGACGCAGATTAATGATTATCAAAAGGACGAGTATGACGATGAATATGATGGTCATCAACGGACGGAGCTCCGGAGTAAGACCTCCCTTGCGGGCATCGGCATAGATATAGGTCGAAAGGGTCTCGAGACCCACGGTACCGCGGGTAAAGAATGTGACGGCGAAATCGTCCAGGGACATCGTAAAGGCGAGGATGAAGCCCGAGAGCATTCCCGGCCGAAGCTGAGGTACCATGACCTTCCAGAGAGCCTGGTGCGGAGTGGCTCCGAGGTCCAGCGCCGCCTCGTAGATGTTTGGATTCATCTGCGAGAGCTTGGGAAGTACGCTCAGCACAACGTACGGCGTACAGAAGGAAATATGCGCCAGGATGACGGTAAGCATTCCCTGCCCGATG
>JAFYZE010000030.1 GCA_017548805.1 Bacteroidales bacterium | reverse complement strand
GGCTCCATAGGCTTGGGCTCGATGAGGAAGGTGCCCTTGAAGCCCTTGCCGCGTGCATAGTCGCGGGCCATGCCGAGCATGGTGGCCATGTGGGCCTTCTCACGCTTCATGTCGGTATTGAGGAGGCTCATGTAGCCCTCGCGGCCGCCCCAGAATACATAGCACTCGCCGCCGAGAGCCATGGTGGCGTCCATGGCGTTCTTGATCTGGACCATGGCGCGGGCTGCGACGTCGAAGTCGGGGTTGGTGGAAGCGCCGTTCATGTAGCGCTTGTGGCCGAAGACATTGGCGGTGCCCCAGAGGAGCTTGATGCCGGTCTGGGCCTGCTTCTCCTTGAGATAAGCGACGATCTCCTTGAGGTCGGCCTCATACTGCTCGATCGTAGCGGGCTCGTCAATGAGGTCTACATCATGGAAGCAATAGTATCCGATGCCGAGCTTCTGCATGATCTCGAAGCCTGCATCAACCTTCTGCTTGGCCTTGGTGATGGGATCCTTGGCGTCGTTCCAGGGGAAAGTCTTGGTAGGTCCGCCGAACTGGTCGCTGCCCTCTGCGCAGAGGGTGTGCCACCAAGCCATAGCGAACTTGAACCAATCCTTCATAGCCTTGCCGCAGACGACCTGGTCGGGATTGTAATAATGGAATGCAAGCGGGTTCTTGGAATCCTTGCCTTCGAACTTGATTTTCCCGATCTCCGGGAAGTACTCTTTGTTTGCCATAATTTAAAAGTGGATTTGAATTATTTGAGTGAATTGCTGACTTCTTGTTTCCAGCGGCCGTAGGCCGTTTCAAGGTCCTGCTTCCATTCGGCCTCCGGCTCGATGACGTCGAGTCTCTCGAGGGTGGCGAAAGCTTCGTCCGTGGACTTATAGATGCCTGCACCGAGTGCAGCACCGCGGGCGGCTCCGAGGGAACCGTCGGTATCGAACAGTTCGATGCGGGCGTCGCACAGGGTGGCGAGCGTAGAGCGGAACAGGGGGCTGAGGAACATGTTGGCCTTGCCGGCGCGGATCACGTCGGGCTTGAGACCCATGTCACGCATAATGTCGATGCCGTAGCGGAAGGAGAACGCAATGCCCTCCTGGACGGCGCGTAGGATGTGAGCCTTGCCATGGCGCACCAGGTCGATGCCGACCATGCGGGCGCCTGTGGAACGGTTGGCCAGCACGCGCTCGGCACCATTGCCGAAAGGCAGGATCAACAACCCGTCAGACCCGACGGGAGCAGTAGCGGCCAGGGCGTTCATCTGGGGATAGGTAAGCTCAGGGGAGACATTGCGGTGCGCCCAGGAGTTCATGATACCGGTGCCGTTGATGCAGAGAAGCACACCGAGGCGTGGCTCCACTACATTGGGAGGAGAAACGTGCAGGAAGGTATTGACACGCGACTGGGGGTCGGCCTTAGGCACGTCGGTGACGCCGTAGACAACACCACTGGTACCGCCGGTGGCAGCAATCTCGCCAGGCTCGAGGACATCAAGCGAGAAGGCGTTGTTGGGCTGGTCTCCGGCGCGGTAGGAAACGGGAGTGCCGGCAGGGATGCCAAGCTCCTCCTGGATGGCGGCAGTGGTAACACCCTGCACACCGATGGCAGGAACGACAGGGCAGAACTTGTCGGACTCGATGCCGTAGTAGTCGGCCACGAAATGTGCCCTGCGCCTGTCGACGAAGTCCCAGAGTATGCCTTCCGACATACCGGTGGCCGTAGTATTGGTCTCGCCGGTGAGAAGGTATGCGATATAGTCGCCGGGGAGCATGAAACGCCAGATACGCGAATAGACATCAGGTTCGTTGCGCTTGACCCATGCAAGCTTGGAGGCAGTGAAATTGCCGGGGGAATTGAGCAGGTGCGTCATGCAGCGCTCGTAGCCGATGGCTTGCAGGGCCTCCGCGCCGGTGGCGACGGCACGGGAATCGCACCAGATGATGGAGTCACGCACGGGCTTGCCCTCACTGTCAAGCGCTACGAGGCCATGCATCTGATAGGAAATGCCTATGCAGGAGACCTTGCCCATGTCATAGCCCGCGGCCGACATGTCATGTATGCCGTCACAGAGATACTTCCACCATGAATCAGGGTCCTGTTCCGCCCAGCCTTTCTGGACGGCCTTGATAGGAGCCTCGGTCTTGGGATTGGTAGCGGAACAAGCACATTTACCGCTCTCAATATCGAGCAGGGATACTTTTACGGATGAAGATCCGACGTCTATTCCTAAAGAAAACATAATTGGGTACGCTATATGAACGTGTTATTAAATCATTGGATAAAGATAGTGCTTTTTCATGAAAAAAACACGGAAAGCCGTGCCAATATTGTCAATTTTGTTTCAAACCCTGCCATAAAGGGAAAAAGAAGACGGCCGGGAGTCGATCTGACTCCGCGGCCGTCCTCAATATCGATCGGACCTTTCCGACTAATCGGTAGGATATCCGGGGTTCTGGTAAGCAGCCTTTTCGGCATCGTCCATCATCATGGCGTCGATCTGGCCCTGAGGGATGGGACGGAGGTACTGGTAAGGCTGGATGTCGCGCTTGGTGACGACCGGAGTATGGTCCGCCTTGCCGGCACCGCAAATTGTATAGCTGCCGGCACGCTCGGCCCATGTCTGGGTGCGGACCAGGTCGAACCAGCGGAAGCCGTCACCGAAATTCTCGCGCATCTTCTCGTCAAGGAGATAATCGATCGAGATGTTCTGCGGAGTCTCGGCGGTGAGCTCGGCGCTGAAATCGGCGACATAATCCACGGCCTCGTTGTTCTTGTACTCCCACTTGCCGGCGCGGGCGCGCAGGACATTGAGGAGGTCACGGGCGCTCATGCTGCCCGAAGCGCCCTTGACGGCGGCCTCGGCGGCGATGAAGTAGAACTCCGAGAACTTGAGGATGATGAAAGGACGGGTCGAAGCGGCGTTCGGCTGACCGGTGCCGGAAGTGTTGGTACGGTAAGGGCCAAGCTTCCAGATGCCGGGATAGGCGTTGCGGCTGACTCCGTTCGGATTGATCACATAGTAGTCGTAGTTGGGTGACACACCGACCACCTCCTGGCTTGCATCGTTGGAGTACTGCACGGTAGGATCGTCTTCAAAGAGGAACACGAGGAAAGGCTCGTTGATCCCGATGTGGCTGCCATTAGGGCCTTCGACCCACTCGGACTTGTTGCCGCCCTGGGTCCAGTTGGTACGGTAGATCCATGTGAAAGTGCCGTCGAAACGCGAATCCTTGTCCTTGTGGTTAAAAGTGGCGAGGGCCTCCTGGGTAGGGGCCATACGCGTCCAGGGACGACCGAGGAACTGGTTGTCGGTACGGAGGACAGGGTTGATCCTCGCTCCGGTGTTGGAGACGGCGGTCATGTTGGGATAGTTCCACTGGAGCATCCAGCTGGCGAAGTTGTCCTGGCCGCCGCCGGAACCGTAGGAAAGGCTCGCGCCGTTGTACTGCTCGCTGTTCTCGGTGTGGTCGGCATAGAATACCTGCTCCTTGTTGCGGTCGTTGGAACCGAGATATACCTTGTAGAAGTATTCCTCGAGGCCGAACGGGCCGGGATCGTTGATGCCCTGCATGGCAAGGTCATATGCCTGCTGGAAATAGTACTTG
>JAFYZE010000186.1 GCA_017548805.1 Bacteroidales bacterium | reverse complement strand
GAGGAGAACACGCGTGACGAGGCATGGACATACGAATACTTCGAGAATGGTATAAAGAACATGGTATTCGATGTTTACGCGCAGATCTACAACAACGAGTTCGAGTCCAACAGCGCGTACTTCCTTGCCGGAGCCACCGACGAGGCGCAGTACGCACTCGAGACAGGCGCAGTAAACAACTACGTGAACGGCGGTTGGAGCGCTGCGAATCCTTATTCCAATACCTGGAACAAGTCGTACACCGCCATCGCCGATATATGCATGTACCTGGAGAAGATCGACCAGGCGGACCTGTCCGAGTGGCAGTACAACTCCAGTTATGACATCTGGGTCCAGCAGATGGAGATCTTCCCTTATGAACTCCGTTTCCTCAGGGCTTACTTCTATTTCGACCTTCTCAGGACTTACGGAGACGTCCCCCTCGTGACGACGACCCTCACCAACGCCCAGGCCAATAACATCACCCGTACGCCTGCGGACCAGATCGTGAAGTTCATCGTCGACGAGCTTGACGCGGTCGCCCCCTACCTTCCTGTATCCTACCTATCGGAAGTCAATTCCGAGGTCGGCCGAGCAACCAAGGTGGCGGCGTTCGCCCTCAAGGCCCGCACGCTGCTCTACGCCGCTTCGCCGCTGTTCAACCCTTCGGGTGACAAGGCGAAGTGGGAGAAGGCCGCCGAGGCCTGCAAGTACATCCTTGACAATGCCAAGACCTGGGGCCTGAAGCTCAGCAACTACGGAGCCCTCTGGGGTCACGATGCATTCTTCAACTCCGAGATCATCTTCGGCCTCGGCCGCGGAGAGAGCAACTCCTTCGAGATGGCCAACTATCCCGTCGGTGTCGAGAACGGAGCCTCCGGCAACTGTCCTACCCAGAGCCTCGTCGACCAGTACGAGTACTTGGACAACGGCGAGACCTTTGCCCAGCGCTATCCCGGCAGCATCGACCTCAACTCCGTCGATCCTTATGAGGGACTCGATCCCCGCTTCGCCCTCACTGTCGTGAAGAACGGCGACGAGTGGCCGAGCAACGGCGCCCAGAAGAAAGTCATCGAGACTTTCGTCGGCGGCTTCAACGCCTCCCCTAAATACGGTGCCACCCCTACGGGCTACTATCTCAGGAAGTATGTCGACGGTTCCTGCGTGACCACTGCTGACAACCAGACCACGCGCCGTCACACCTGGATCCTGTTCCGCCTGGGCGAGTTCTACCTCGACTATGCAGAGGCCGTGTTCAATGCCACAGGCAGCGCCAACGACGCCACCTACGGCATGACTGCCAACGAGGCCATCAACGTGCTCCGCAACCGTTCGGACATCAAGATGCCCAAGTTCACCGAGGACGGCGACGCGTGGGTCGAGCGCTATGAGCGCGAACGCCTCGTCGAGCTCGCTTTCGAGAACCATCGCTTCTGGGATGTCCGTCGCTGGAAGAAAGCTGACAAGTACTTCAGGACCATCCAGGTGGCTTCGATCAGCAGCTCCAAGGAGCTTACCCGCTCCACTGTGAACCGTCAGTGGGATGACAAGTACTACTTCTATCCCATCCCGCAGACCGAACTGAAGAAGAACCCCAACCTCACCCAGAATCCGGGCTGGTAGTATTCTAACTATTTAAATGAATTCAATTATGAAGAAGATATTCAAATATTTCGGAATATTCCTGTCCGTCGCCATGATGGGTGTGTTCACCTCGTGCAACATCGAGGAGATCACCGAATCGGCCGACCTCGGGCTGGGCATCAAGGTGTTCTTCCCGACCAAGGTGGTCGCCGGACAGCCGATGACCATCAACGGCTCCGGTTTCTCGGACGTCCGTGAGATCGTATTCCCCAATGGCGTCACCGTTTCCAATTTCGAGATTGTCAGCGATGACATGATCAGGGTTACTGCTCCTTCCGGCATTGCCGCCGCAGGCGGTAATCTCATCGTCCGCACGGCGGATGAGGAGGCGGAGTCACGCCTGCCCCTGACCCTCGGCTCCACCGCCATTTCCGGCTATTCCAAGCAGGAAGGCGAGAGCATCAAGGGCGGTGAGCAGCTCACCATCTATGGCAAGGACCTGGAATTCATCAGCAGCGTCGAACTGCTCGATCCCGACGGCAACCCTCTCATCCTTCAGGACGAGGATTTCTACCGCAAGGGAACGAGCATGGTCATCATAACTCTCCCGGGGAAAGTCTTCGAAGGCTCCTTCGCCGGCAAGGTATACACCTTTGACGGCAGGGAGTTCCTCATGCCTGAACTGGCTTACGAGCCCGCTTCTGACGGCGGACACTGGGAGACTGTAAAGACTACCATCTGGAAGAATGAAGGCGGCCCTGCAGTGTCCTGGAGCGGCACCTACCGCTTCGCCCTCGAAGGCCATGACGGCAACAACGAGTGCATCGCCGAGATCCCTCAGGACATCTGGAACAAGATGATGACCGAGACGTTCTACATCGACATCCAGGCCACCGATCCTCAGGTCCGTGTTACTACCGGCTGGTGGGATCCTAACTGGATGGCCGGCGATATCCAGCCCGGCAACGAACTCCTGACCGACAACGGTGACGGCACCTGGACAGTGGAGATCAACCTCACTGACAATCCTGACTTCGTCGCCGCCCTTGTCGACAGGCACCTGCTCTTCACCGGTGACAGATACACTCCTGTCGAGATCTACTTCAAGGAGGACATCTGGGTGGACGGCGGCGGCCACATGGAGATCGTCAAGACTGACATCTGGAAGAACGAAGGCAGCCCTGCAGTGTCCTGGAGCGGCACATACCGCTTCGCCCTCGAAGGCCACGACTTCAACAACGAGTGCATCGCCGAGATCCCTCAGGACATTTGGGACAAGATGATGACCGAGACGTTCTACATCGATATCCAGGCCACCGATCCTCAGGTCCGTGTTACTACCGGCTGGTGGGATCCCAGCTGGAAGGTCGGCGACATCCAGCCTGGCAACGAGCTCCTGACCGACAATGGTGACGGCACCTGGACCGTGGCGATCAACCTCACCGACGATCCTGACTTCGTCGCTGCCCTTATCGACAGGCACCTGCTCTTCACCGGTGACAGATACACCCCGATCGAGATCTACTTCATGGAGGAGATCTGGGTGGACGGCGGAGACGACCAGCCCAAGGAAGATGTCTTCTGGGAGAACGGAGGTTCCGGCGCAGTGAGCTGGAACGGTACCTACCGTTTCGCCCTCGAAGGCCACGACTTCAACAACGAGTGTATCGGTGAGTTCCCTCAGGATATCTGGGACAAGATCAAGACAAAGACCTTCTATCTGGTGGTCGAGTCTTCCGATCCTCAGGTACGCGTGACCACCGGCTGGTGGGATCCTAGCTGGAAGGTCGGTGACATCCAGCCCGGCAACGAGCTGATCACCGACAACGGTGACGGCACCTGGACCGTTGAGATCAACATCTCCGATGACGCGGACTTTTTAGCCGCCCTCGACGAGAGGCACCTGCTCTTCACCGGTGACAGGTACATTCCGCTGAAACTCTATTTCAAATAGCAGCCAATCCTGATATGAAAAGGAGGATGACCAGACGGTCATCCTCCTTTTTTTGTTTTTCTCTGTATGGAAAAATGGAAATAAATGACTATATTTAAGAGAAAATGAATTGCTTATGAGAAAGTATGATTGGAGTGAGGAAAGGGTAAGAAAGGCTGTCGCTGAGGCGAACTGCTGGTTTGAATGTCTCGATCTGCTGGCAATTCCCAAGAGAGGGTGCAACTATAGGACTTTGAAGTCCAAGATCTCCCAATATGGTATTGATTGCAGTCATTTTGATTATGAATATGCAAAGACTCATAATGGGTTGCATCATGGCCGTCATAATTGCAACAGGCCGGACGAGGAGATCTTTTCCTATGCTTCCAAGATCAAGACGGAAAACCTGAAGAAGGAGTATATAATCCGTGTCCAGTCAGGGCGGGCCCGTTGTGAAGAATGCGGAATAGAGGACTGGAATGGAAAACCTTTGGTCTTTCATATCCATCACATCGATGGAGACCATAAAAACAACACAAAGTCAAATCTTAGGTTGCTTTGTCCGAACTGCCATTCACAGACAGAAAACTATTCAAATAGAAAAAGATGAAACTGGCCCCAAAACGGGGTCAGTTTCGTATAAGGTTGAGATACCAAGATTCGAACTTGGACTGCAAGTGCCAAAAACTTGAGTGCTGCCATTACACCATACCTCAGTTCCGGGTGCAAAGATAGTTATTTTCTCAGAGATTGGAAATAATCGCGCATAAGGGCGGCGCAATCGTCGGAGAGGATGCCGGAGACGACCTCGGTGCGGGGGTGGAGCAGGGAAGGGGAGTAGAGGGTGCAGCCGCGCCGGGGGTCGGGCGCGCCGTATACTATGCGCCCGACCTGTGCCCAGTTGAGCGCGGCAGCGCACATCGGGCAGGGCTCGAGCGTGACGTACAACGTACACTCGTTGAGGTACTTGCCGCCCACGGCTTCAGTGGCGGCGGTGAGCGCGATCATCTCCGCGTGGGCGGTGGGGTCGTGCAGGCGCTCGACCATGTTGTGGCCCTTGGCGATGATGCGGCCCTTCCAGACGACGACAGCCCCTACGGGGATCTCGTCGTCGTCGCGTGCGGCCGCGGCCTCGCGCAGCGCCTCGCGCATGAATCTTTCGTCCTGTTCCATGATGTGCAAATGTAAGCATTTCGGATGAAACTTTTTTCAATAAAAAGTTTCACTTTTTCGTTGAGATTGTGCTAACTTTGGCAATATGAACGGAAAACTGTATCTGATTGACGGCCACGCCCTGATCTTCAAGATGTATTACGCATTCCTGAGGAGGCCGATGGTCAATTCCAAGGGGATGGACACCTCCATCCTGTTCGGATTCACCAAATACCTGCTGGAGCTCGTCGAGAGGGAGAAACCCACGCATCTCGCGGTGGCTTTCGACCCTCCCGGAGGGACTTTCCGCAACGAGATGTACCCGGAGTACAAGGCCAACCGGCCCGACACCCCGCAGCTCGTCATAGACGCGCTGGAGCCGCTGACGGAGATCGTCAAGGCCATGAACATCCCGGTGCTGATGATTCCCGGCTTCGAGGCCGACGACGTCATCGGCTCGATGGCACTGCGCTCGGCTGGAGAGGGCTTCGATGTGTACATGGTCACGCCTGACAAGGATTACGGGCAGCTGGTCCGGCCGCATGTGTTCCAGCTGCGGCCGGGCAAGGGCGGCGGCGACGACGAGTTGCTGGACGCCGCCGCCGTGTGCGCCAAGTACGGGATACAGAGCACTTCGCAGGTCATCGACATGCTGACCATCTGCGGCGACGCCTCGGACAACGTCCCCGGCGTCAAGGGAGTAGGGGAGGTGGGCGCCGCCAAGCTCATATCCAAGTACGGCAGCGTGGAGGAGATCTACGCCCATCTGGACGAGCTTTCAGCCCGTCAGCAGGCCATGTTCGAGGAAGCCAGGGGCCACATTGCGCTCAGCAAGGCCCTCGTGACCATTAAGACCGACATCGCCCTGCAATGCGAGGCGTCGGACATGGAGATGGACATGGCGTTCAGCCCCGTCCTGGCGGACCTCTTCGAGAAATATGAATTCAATTCGCTGAAAAGGTATATAGCGCATGTGGCGCAGGCGGCGCCGGCCGCGGAAGTCCGCAAGGACTTCGAGGTCGCCGGCGCCGGGGCGGCGGAGCTGGCCGCGGCGGCACGCCGCGCCGGCCGCTGCGCCTTCGTCACTGAGGCGGACGGTACGGGCATCTTCGCGCCCGTTACGGGCGTCACCGTAGCCGTTGCCGACGGCGACCGCCTGATGGCCGCCTCCGGCAGCCCCGCCGACTTCAAGGCCCTCCTCGAGGACGCTTCAGTCGAGAAATACGGCTTCGGCATCAAGCTGCAGCTCAATCGTTTGACCTGCTCGGGCATCAGCCTTGAAGGCCGCCTGGTCGACGTCGAGCTCATCCACTACATACTGAATCCCGAACGCAGTCATTCGCTGGAGATACTGGCCCGCAGTTACCTCGACATCAACCTTGAGACGGCCGCGCCGCAGGCCGAGTCCGGCTCGCTCTTCGCGGACGACGGTCCGGCTGAGGACGAAGCCCGCGCCGACCGCTCACGCGAAGCCGCTGCCATCCTCCGCCTCGGTGAAAAAGTCCTCGCCGAGCTGGAAGCCTCCGGCATGGCCAGGCTCTATGACGGCATGGAGGAGCCCTTGATCCGCGTCCTGGCCCGCATGGAGCGGACCGGAGTCAAGGTCGACGTCGCCTCGCTCAATGACTTCGCGGAGTCCCTGCGCCGCTCCACCCAGGAGCGCGAGGCGCAGGTCCGCGAGATCGCCGGCGAGCCCGGCCTCAACGTCTCTTCCCCCAAGCAGGTCGGCGAAATCATCTTCGAGAAACTCAAGCTCGACCCCAAGGCCAAGAAAGGCACCAAGTCCAGCTGGAGCACCGACGAAGAGACGCTGCTCGCCCTTGCGGACCGCAGCCCCATCATCGACGCCATCCTGGACTACCGCGCCACCAAGAAGCTCCTGTCAACCTATATCGAACCCTTCCCGGGCTATATATCCCCGCGCGACGGGCGCGTGCATACGACTTTCAACCAGGCGCTTACGGCCACCGGCCGCCTTTCTTCCTCCAACCCCAACCTGCAGAACATCCCGATCCGCACGGAGCGCGGCAAGGAGATCCGGAAAGCCTTCATCGCCGGCACTCCTGGCGCGCTGATCCTGTCGGCCGACTATTCCCAGATCGAGCTGCGTATCATGGCCCACCTGAGTTGCGACGCGCATCTCGTCGACGCCTTCCGGCACGGCGTGGACGTCCACGCCGCGACCGCGGCCAAGATCTTCGGCATCCCCCTCTCCGAGGTGACCGCCGACCAGCGCCGCATCGCCAAGACCGCCAATTTCGGCATCATGTACGGCATCTCCTCGTTCGGGCTTTCGCAGCGCCTCCGCTGTTCCCGTTCCGAGGCCAAGAAGATCATCGACGACTATTTCGCGTCCTTCCCCTCCATCCGCTCGTTCATCGACGATACAGTGGCCATGGCGCGCGAAACGGGCTATGTCGAGACCCTCTTCGGCCGCAGGCGCTACATCGCCGACATCAATTCAAAGAACGCCACGGTGCGCTCGCTCGCCGAGCGCAATGCCGTCAACGCCCCCATCCAGGGCACTTCGGCCGACATCATCAAGCTCGCGATGGTCGCCATCGACCGCCGCATGCAGGCCGAAGGCTACCGCAGTTCGCTCGTCCTGCAGATCCACGACGAACTCCTCTTCGAGGCCCTTCCGGATGAGCTGGACAGCCTCACGGCAATGGTCATAAAGGAAATGGAAAATGTCATAGAGCTTTCGGTCCCCCTGACCGTAGAATGCAACCATGGAAGCAACTGGCTCGAATCACATTAATGACCTGGTCCGCCAGGCCATAGCCGGCAACGGGACCGCATTCACGGCCCTGTGGGACCTGCATATCGACTCGCTGAGGGCCTTCGTCAAGAAGTGGCTCAAGAACCTCGACGACCTGTACATCGACGACATCTGCAGCCGGAGCTTCGAGAAGGCTTTCCGCCAGATAGGCTCGTACGACCCTTCCAAGAGCCAGTTCATCACCTGGCTCAGGACAATCGCCCGGAACACCGCCCTGGACCTCCTGGAGCAGGAAAACCGCGTCCACAACCAGATGGTTTCCATCGACGACTTCTACAGGCAGGCCATGATGGTGGACTCCCTGCCCGACCAGATGGCTTCCCCGCTGGAGTCCATCATCGAGGGCGAGGACAGGGAGGAGACCCAGGGCTATGTCGAGAAACTGCCCGCCCTCTACCGCGAAGTCGCACGCAAACGCCTCATAGAGGGCCTGCAGTACAAGGAAATAGCCCAGGAGATGGACATGGAGCTCAACACCGTCCGCACCCGCATACGCCGCGCAAAAGCAATCATAGAGCGCATGCGCAAACAGGAGGAGGAATGATATGACTTACGACCAATTCAGCAAAATAGTCCTGGCGGAGTTCCCCGGCCTGACGGCGGAGCAGATGGAGCTTTTCAAGAGAATGGAGCCGCTCTACCTTGACTGGAACTCCCGCATCAACGTCATTTCCCGCAAGGACATCGACGGCTTCTACGAGCACCACGTGCTCCATTCCCTCGCCATCGCCTCCTACTGGCTCCGCGAGGGCATCATTCCCGAAGGAGCCCGCCTCTCCGTCCTTGACGTCGGCACCGGAGGCGGCTTCCCCGGCATTCCGCTCGCGGTCCTGTTCCCCCAGATGCAGTTCACCCTTTGCGACAGCGTCGGCAAGAAGACCATCGTGGCCAGTGCCGTGGCCGAAGCGCTCGGGCTGGACAACGTCACCGTTGTCAACGCCCGCGCCGAGTCGCTGCCCGCCACCTACGACCTTGTCGTATCGCGGGCGGTCACGTCCCTGGACAACTTCTACCCCTGGGTCCGGGACCGTTTCAAATACAGCATCTTCTATCTCAAGGGCGGCGACATCAACGAAGAAATCGCGCTTCTGATGGGCCGTAACCGCCTGAAAAAGGGCAGTGTCCGCACCTGGCGGGTCGACAATTGGCTGGAGGGAGAATATTTTCAAGAAAAATTTGTCATTCAGATTGAAAAAGACTACCTTTGCAGTCCATTTGTCGAATAATATTAAAAATAGAGATAATGAAAAGAACATTCCAACCTTCGAACCGCAAGCGCGTCAACAAGCACGGCTTCCGCGAGCGCATGAGCTCCGCCAACGGCCGTCGCGTGCTGGCTGCCCGCCGCCGTCACGGACGCAAGAAGCTCACCGTCTCTTCCGAGGACAGGTGGTAGTTCCCCCCGGAGCCCTTCGGACTCCAGGAACATCGAGATATAGCCGACTGCATTGCAGCCGGCTGTTTTTTTTCCTTTGTCCTTGGAAACCCTGTCACGCCCTGGGCTTCTGTCGGTAATGAAGCAAAAAACAGTTGGCGACGGCTGCTGGGGATCAACAGAAAACGTCCCTCCTCGCGGTGGCCATTTGTACCTATACCCTCTGTCCGCAAATCGTTGTGGGCAGAGAGCGGCCTTTCAAGCGTATGGAAAGGCCTTTTGCGCACGCATCCTCCGAAATAATTGGAGGACGTGGGCGGTAATCATTGCCACAGGCTTGCAGGAGGTATCCTAACGCCCACAACGATTTGTTGACAGTCGTATGACATGAATCCCTTTCACATACAACCCTCCGCCATGATGGAAACTGCTTTTTGAGAGTTATTCACGATTCTCTTTTTCCAATCCTTCGGTTGATCGTTTTTGAACTGGAGCGTAGCGGCTTGATTAGTAATTATTTGTGACATTTACTCTCTTCGTTTTTGCCACTATTAAAACACTTATCTCCCTGATCGTTAAGTGATTATGCCCCAGCTTTTGACGAGGTATCTATGTTCTGAGCGGGGCAGGTTGCCGATGATATGTATGACACGCGGTTTTACTCCATTCCTTTGGCTGATAAGTCAGCATCTGTTTTCGGAACGGGGCAAGTGGTCGCAGATGTGTTTTACATATGGGTTTACGCCTGATCTACGGAAATGGGAAATCGAGGGGGCGGGACCAGCGTCAAAGGACGGAGTAAGGGGTCAGTGTCAATGTCAGGGATTGGCGTTTGTATCAGGGACTGGTGTTTGTGTCTGGGATGGTGGGCGGATCGGGGTCGGCGAGGCGGCAGCGGGCGAGGCGGGAGGCGTCCTCCGGACGCAGGACGCCCGCTGCCCCCAGCGCCGCCACGCTCCAGAGCTCACGGGGGTTGTTGTCCCGGTAGAGGACTACTCCGTGAGCTCCATACTTGCCGATGTATGGATGCTTCTCCAGCTCCTCCTCGGGCAGTGACCAGAGGGGATAGGGCTCGGAAGGGCCGACTGTGACAAGGTCCTTTAGGGCGTCGTATTTCTCCTGGTCGAAGCGGTAGATGTCCATCAACTGTTCCTGGTACGAGAAGCCCTGCAGCTTGGAGCGATGCTCGATGATTTTTGAGGCATAGTAAGGCCCGATGCCCGGGAGGGCGTCGAGGGCTGCGGAGTCGGCGGCATTGAGATCGACCTTCGGAATGCGGATAAATGGTTCCAGACGCTTGAAGACTGAGTCGGCCACAACGTATGATTTGGCGAAGTCTGACGGACGGCGGAAACGGCCTCCTTTCTCGCGGTAATTGATGATGGACTGGGCTTGCCTCTCGCTGAAACCAAGACGCATCAAGTCGCTGAGACTGACTGTGTTGGGATTGAAGGGAAAGGACTCGACGCGGTGCGGCAGGGCGGCCTCGACGGCGGGGGAGTGCGGCGCGTTGCGCCGCACGATGACGCCGCCCCGGCCGCCTTCGGCAGGGGCCGTCCGCCGGCCATTTGCCGCAGCTATTTGGCCGCCGCCGGTCGGCTCAGCGGCTTCGCTGCCTGGCGGCGCTGCTGCGCCCGCTGCGCCGTCTCCGAGCAGGCGCCGGGCGACGTCGTCGTCGACGACGTACACCGTATCCGGCGCGTCGCGATGGCTGGCGATGCGCAGCACGGCCGCGCGCCTGATGAACAGCGCGGACTGGAAACCGATAGTCAGGAATGCCAGGGCGACCGCCCCGACCTTGAAGGATGCACTGATCCTATTGCGTGATGAAGTCTTTTCCTCCCTCGCCGCGTTCTCTCTCCTCTTCATGTTCAAGTTTATATTTGTTGCCGGACACGCGTTTCTCCTCTTCCGCGCCGGCCACCACTATCACGATCTCGCCCTTGGGCTCGTGCCCGCGGAACCACTCCGCCACCTCGGCGAGCGTTCCGCGCCGGTGCTCTTCATGCACCTTTGATATCTCCCTCGCGACGGAGCATTTCCGCTCCGCCCCGAAATGCTCCATGAACTGCTCCAGCGTCTTGACCAGCCTGTAAGGCGACTCGTAGAATACCATCGTGCGGGTCTCCTTAGCCAGTCCCGCTAGCAGGGTCTGCCGGCCTTTCTTCTGCGGAAGGAATCCTTCGAAGCAGAACCTGTCGCAGGGGAGTCCCGACGAAACTACTGCCGGGATGCAGGCCGTCGCGCCCGGAAGCGTCTGGACCTCAATGCCTTCCTCCGCGCAGGCGCGCGCCAGAAGGAAGCCCGGGTCGCTGATTCCAGGCGTGCCCGCGTCGCTTATCAGCGCGACGTTCTGGCCCGTCAGGATACGCTCCTTGACCAGCCCTACGGTCTGGTGTTCATTGTACTTGTGATGCGACTGGAGCTTGCCGTGGATATCATAATGGTGCAGCAGCACCGAACTGGTCCTGGTATCTTCCGCGAGGATGAGGTCCGCCTCCTTCAGCACCCTCACGGCGCGGAAGGTCATGTCCTCGAGGTTGCCGACGGGAGTCGGCACTATGTACAGGACCCCGGCCATCACTTCAGCTTCCTGCGGACGGCCATCATCAGGCGGAACACCAGGTCGGAATTGAGGTTCCAGTCAGGATAATTGGTCCTGACGTACTCCTCGGCCTCCTCGAAGGACGACATGCCGTTGAAAGCCGCTATCGCCTCCTGGAATGCCATCGGATCCTCCTTGAAAAGGGTATTGATGAACAGGACGCGGTCGTTGAGGGAGATGGCGCTGATGACGTTCTTGACCGGAGTTCCGGGCATGGCGGTCTTCCAGGCCAGCTTCTGACCGACTACGTCCATGACTGCCTTGCGGACATTGCGGCCCTGCCGGT
>JAFYZE010000185.1 GCA_017548805.1 Bacteroidales bacterium | reverse complement strand
CGCGCGTAATGATACCGAAATGCGAAAGCACGGCCAGCACCGACGGGAACTCGAACAGGATGCCCATCACGAATACCATGGCCATGAAAATGGAGATATACGAGGTCAGGGCGAAGGTATTCTCCACGCTGCCGCTCACTTGATATCCGTTGAAAAAGACCAGTAGGACCGGCATGACAATGAAATAGCCGACGGCTATTCCCAGGTAGAAAAGCCCTGCGCCAAGCCCGAAGGCCTTGCGCATCACCCTTTTCTCCTTTTCATACAGTCCGGGAGCGACGAACTTCCAGATCTCGTAACAGATAAGCGGGAAAGCCACGACTATCGCGCAGATGAAAGTCACCTTGATATGGGTGAAGAACTGGGCGGCGATGTCGATGTTGATGAGGTCGATGTTGAGATCAACCCCCAAAAGGCGGTAAAGCCAGAAGTCCGGCCTGGTCGGGCGCAGGATGACACCGTCGAACAGGGTCTCCTTCAAGAAGAAGCCGACGGTGAAAAAGGCCAACACTATAAGGACCGAGCGGAAAAGAGTTCCCCTCAGCTCTTCGAGATGGTCCCAGAAGGACATCTCCTTAAGGCCTTTCCCGGAGTCGGACGCCACGCCAGCTATTGTTCGTCAGCCTTCTTGGAAGAATCCTTGTCAAGATCCTTGGTGACCTCCTTGAACTCGTCCTCGATCTCGTTCATGCCCTGGCGGAAACTCTTCACGCCTTTCCCTACTCCACGCATGAGCTCGGGGATTTTCTTGCCTCCCCAGATAAGGACTATCACAAGGACGATCAGGAAGATCTCCCAGAACCCAAGACTGCCAAGAAACAACGGATAAGTCAGCATTTTTTCACGATTTATTAGGTTAACAAAAATGTTACTATTCTAAACTCTTTTGTTTCATTTATTGCTTCTCAGAGAATTAAGTTGAGACTCCAGACTTTCGATTCTGGAGAGGGCATCAGCCTCTTTTTTGCGCTCAATGGCGACGATTTTCTCCGGAGCATGGGCCACGAACGACTCGTTCGAGAGCTTTTTGCGCACTCCCTCGAGGAATTTCCGCTGATACTCGAGGTCGGCTTCGGCCTTGGCGATCTCTTCCTCGACATTGACCAGTCCAGTGAGCGGAACGAAGAACTCGACGGTGCCGATGATGAAGGAAACGCCGGATCCGGTATCGCCGAAATCATCGGCCGACTCGACGGATGTAATCCCAGCGAGCTTCTCCACTACGGGAGCCGTCTCCATCGGGAAGCCTCCCTTGACCTTGAGGGCAAGGGGCTCCTTCGGGGAGAGATTCTTCTGGACACGGATGGAACGGATGGAGACGACCGCCTCACGGGCGCACTCAAAGTCGCGGATGAACGACTCGTTGTACTTCCCTGCCTCGGGCGTACGCGCGAACATGATGGAAGCGCCTTCCGGGCGTTCCTCCATGGCCTGCCAGAGTTCCTCGGTGATGAAAGGCATGATAGGATGGATCATCTTGATCAGGGCCTCGAAGAACTTGAGGGTGGCATCGTAGGTAGCCTTGTCGACAGATGCGCCGAAAGCGGGCTTGACAATCTCCAGGTACCAGCTGCAATAGTCGTCCCAGAACAGCTTGTAGATGGTCATCAACGCGTCGGAAATCCTAAACTTACTATAGTGATCCTCAACAAGTTCAATGGTCTGACTTAATTTGTTTTCGAACCACTTGACAGCGGCTGCGGATGCGGCCGGAGCAGCGGCGTCAGGATCAACGTTCCAGCCCTTTACAAGCCTGAAGGAATTCCAGATCTTGCCACAGAAATTGCGTCCCTGCTCTATCATCGCCTCATCGTAGAGGATGTCGTTGCCGGCGGAGGAACAGAGCAGCATGCCGAGGCGGACTGCGTCTGCACCATACTTGGCGATGAGTTCAAGCGGATCCGGCGAGTTGCCGAGGGTCTTGCTCATCTTGCGGCCAAGCTTGTCGCGGACGATGCCGGTGAAATAAACGTTGTGGAACGGAACGTCGTTCATGAACTCGTTTCCCGCCATGATCATCCTGGCCACCCAGAAGAAGATGATATCCGGGGCGGTCACGAGGTCATTGGTAGGATAGTAGTATGCGAGGTCAGCGTTGGGCTTGTGGCCGGGGTTGCCGGGCATCTCCGGATCGAACACGGAGATAGGCCACAGCCAGCTGGAGAACCAGGTGTCCAGAACGTCCTCATCCTGCTTGAGATCCTCGGGCTTGATGGAAGGATCGATAGCCTGGGCAGCCTTGAAGGCTTTCTCGAAGCTATTCTCGACAACTATCTGCCCGTCAGGAAGATAATATGCGGGAATCCTCTGACCCCACCACAGCTGGCGGCTGATGCACCAGTCGCGTGCGTTCTCCATCCAATGACGGTAGGTATTGCGGTACTTGTCCGGGATGAACTTGATGAAACCGTCCTCGACGGAAGCAAGGGCGCGCGGCGCCAGCTCGCCCATCTTGAGGAACCACTGCGCGCTCAGGCGCGGCTCGATGACGGCATTGGTGCGCTCGCTGTATCCGACCGGCGAAGTATAGTCCTCTATCTTCTCGATATTGCCGGCCTCCTGGAGCATCTTGACGATCTTCTTGCGGGCATCGAAGCGGTCCTCGCCTACCAGGATCTGGGCGTCTTCGGTCAGACGTCCGCGGTCGTCGATGATGTCGATGATTGGGAGGTTGTGACGAAGGCCGATCTCATAGTCGTGCGCGTCGTGTGCAGGAGTGACCTTGAGGCAGCCGGTACCGAAATCCATCTCGACATAGTCGTCCTCGATGATGGGTATCTCCTTGTTGATGAGCGGGATAAGGACTTTCTTGCCCTTCATCCAGAAGTGGCGCTCGTCATTGGGGTTGACGCAGATGGCGGCATCGGCCATGATGGTCTCCGGACGCGTCGTGGCCACCACGATGTATTTGTCGGTAGGATTGCCGTGACCGTCGGAGATGAAGTAGCGCATGTGGTAGAAATGGCTCTGGGTGTCCTTGTGGATGACCTCGTCGTCACTGACGGCGGTGTGGCCCTCCGGATCCCAGTTGACCATTCGCACTCCCCTGTAGATCCATCCCTTCTTGTAGAAATACACGAAGGTATTGATGACGGCCTCGGAGAGCTCCGGCTCCATGGTGAAGCGGGTGCGGTCCCAGTCGCAGGAAGCGCCGAGCTTGCGCAACTGCTTGAGTATGATGCCTCCGTGCTCTTCCTTCCACTCCCAGGCATACTTGAGGAACTCCTCTCGGGTGAGGGACTCCTTGGCGATGCCCATGCCCTTGAGCTTGGCCACAACCTTGTTCTCGGTGGCGATGGAAGCGTGGTCGGT
>JAFYZE010000184.1 GCA_017548805.1 Bacteroidales bacterium | reverse complement strand
CGCCGGCGCAGCCGACATAAAGCTCGCCTTCGGTCTCGGAGTCGAGGTTGATGAGGATGTCACCCTTGAGGATGCCCGGCTCGAGGGCGCGCGCGCCGGTCATGCCGGTCTCCTCGTCATAGGTGACGAGCACCTCGACCGGGCCGTGCTTGACGGAGGGATCCTCAAGCACGGAGAGGCCCATGGCCACTCCGAGGCCGTTGTCGGCGCCGAGCGTGGTGCCCTTGGCACGGAGCCATTCACCGTCCACCCAAGTCTCTATGGGATCCTTCTCGAAGTCATGCACGGTGTCTGAATTCTTCTGCGGGACCATGTCCATGTGTCCCTGCAGTATGACTCCCTTGCGGTTCTCGAATCCGGGAGTGGCCGGGACGCGGATGATGACGTTGCCGGTCTTGTCGGCGAATGTCTCGAATCCTTTTGACTTGCCCCAGTCCAGAAGGTATTTGCGGATCTTTCCCTCATGTTTCGAAGGGCGTGGGATGCGTGTGATCTGATAGAAGTTATTCCACACGACTTTCGGTTCCAAATCTTTGATAGTCATCTTGTTAGTGTTTTATGTCGGTTATTTATAGCTATACAGGTTCTTCCATCTTTTGTGGCTCCATAGGTAGTTGGAGGGCTGGGCCTCGATATCTTTCTGGAGCAGTGCGTAGTAGCGTTCCATCAACTCTCCCGGGGTCAGTTCCGAGGCATCCTTGGCTATGGTCGTGAACTTCATTCGGTAATGTCCCCTCGAGATACTCTCGAAGCTGACATAGACTGCCGCGAGGCCGAACTTGCAGGCGATGGAGGCTCCGCCGGTCATTGCCAAGGTCCTCTGGTGGAGGAAATCCCCGATTTCATGACCCTGTGCGTTACGGTAAGGATACTGGTCGGTATTGAAGAGGAATACGCGCCTCTCGGGATGCTCCAGGGTGTAACGTAGCACATTGCGCGATTCGACGTATCCCTCGAAACCTTCCATGGGCCAGAAACGGTTGCGGGCCATCACGTCTTCCCAGACGCCGCTGCTCAGGCGCTTGTACGGTACGATGACCTCGTCCTCGCGGTAGGGGAGAGAGCCTTGCGGCGCGTACTGGAACCATCCTCCGTAGATCTCCCAGTTACCGCAGTGCGATGTCAGATACATCACGCCTTTCGTCCCTTCCAGCTCCTTGCGGTGCTCCTCCAGGCCGGCGAACTCGCAGAGGCGCTGCCGGCGGAGGCGCTCCTTGGAGCGCGTGCCTCCGAACCATACCGCTTCGGCGATGACCTCGCCGAAATGCCTGTAGAATCCCTTCAGGATTCGTTTCCTCTCCTCCGGACTCCTGTCCGGAAATGCATGCAGGAGGTTGGTCTCCACGACTTTCCGCCTGTAGCGTACAACGCAGCGCATCAGCCATGCCAGGCAAGCGCACAGCGCATAATGGACCTTGAGCGGCAGGAGGGCCAGAAGCCTGATGCACCCCGTGACGATATGCGCGCAAATTTTCTTCATCACTACACGTCCATTTTGACAAATATACCAAAAATAATTATCTTTGTCTAACTGCACATAATGATAATATCATTTAAAACTATCTTATATGTTTAAAGGACAACCTAAAGGTCTTTATGCCCTCGCGCTAGCCAATACAGGCGAACGCTTCGGCTATTACACCATGCTCGCCATCTTCCTCCTGTTCCTACAGGCGAAGTTCGGCTTCACCGCCGCAGCGGCGGGTCAGTTCTATGCCATTTTCCTTGCAGCCGTCTACTTCATGCCGGTCCTCGGCGGATGGCTCGCCGACAAGATCGGCTTCGGCAAGTGCGTCGTCACCGGCGTCTCGGTCATGTTCCTCGGATACCTCCTGCTGGCCATGCCTACGGATGCCTTCGCCAACCGCGGCCTCGCCCTTACCCTGATGATAGGCGCCTTGCTGCTCATTGCAGTGGGTACAGGCCTGTTCAAGGGCAACCTCCAGGTCATGACAGGCAATCTCTATGACGATCCCGCTTACAGCGCCAAACGTGACTCCGGTTTCAGCCTCTTCTACATGGCCATCAACGTCGGCGCCATGTTCGCTCCTACCGCCGCTACCGCCCTGACTAACAGCCATCTGGCTAAGTCCGGCCTCATCTACAAGGCCGATATTCCCGCCCTTGCGCACCAGTGCATCAACGGTACCCTCCAGGATCCTTCCCTCCTGCAGGAACTGCAGGCCGCCATGCCCGGCTCCGATGTTGCTGCCATGAATCTGACTGACTTCAGCCAGTACTATATCAACCATCTCGCCACCGCTTATAACCTCGGCTTTGCCGTGGCTTGCGTGTCGCTGATCTTCTCCATGGCGATCTATTTCGGTTTCCGTTCATGGTTCAAGCACACCGATGTCAATGCCAAGCAGGCTGCAGCGGCTAACGAGAATGTCGTCGAACTCACTCCCAAGCAGACCAAGGACCGCATCGTCGCCCTCTGCTTCGTGTTCGCCGTCGTCATCTTCTTCTGGATGGCTTTCCACCAGAACGGTTCGTCGCTTACCTACTTTGCCCGTGACTACACCCAGGATACTGTCTCCGGCCCGCTTAGGATAGGATTCAACATCTGGCCCCTGTTCCTGATCGCAGTTTCCATCTATACGCTGTTCGGCGCTTTCCAGTCCGAGACTTCCAAAGGCAAGGCCATCTGCGCAGTTGTGACCCTGCTCCTTTGGGGCGGCGCTTATTGGATTTATTCCGGCATGGATTCAGTACTGCACATCCTGCCCCAGCAGTTCCAGCAGTTCAATCCTTTCTTCGTCGTAGCCCTCACTCCGGTCTCCATGGCCATCTTCGGTGCCCTCGCCAAGAAGGACAAGGAGCCTTCCGCTCCTAAGAAGATAGGACTCGGAATGTTCGTGGCCGCCCTCGGCTACCTGATCATGCTCGCCGCTTCGAACGGCCAGCCCGCTCCTTCGACTCTTACTGCCGTCGGAGGCGTGTCGCCCGACCCGGTGGTCCCGACCTACCTCATCAGCACTTACCTTGTCCTTACTTTCGCCGAGCTGCTCCTTTCACCGATGGGTATTTCCTTCGTGTCCAAGGTTGCTCCTCCGAAGTACAAGGGCCTCATGATGGGCTGCTGGTTCGCCGCCACCGCCATCGGCAACTACTTGAGCTCCATTCCTTCGATGCTCTGGAACAACGTTCCTCTCTGGGTCAACTGGACCGTCCTCATGGCCCTCTGCGTTATCTCCGGAGTCGTGATGTTCTCCTTCCTCAAGAAGCTCGAGGCCGCCACGGCGTAGAGCCAGGACTGACAGTTATGAAAAATTTTTAATAAAGTATTGGATTTTTGATTCTTGTCACTATATTTGTAGAAGTATGATGAATCGAATGAACGCATATTGGTGGTGGCGCCTGTTACACTCCTTTGAGTCGTAAGAGGTTGACGCTCCGTATATGTATCCGATCGACATATAGAAGGGCCCTGCCGCGATGCGACGGGGCCCTTTCACATACACGACTTAACAAATACCTCACTGATATGAAAAGTTTCCAAGCCGATCCTGAAGGCTATTACGGCGAATTCGGCGGTGCATATGTTCCCGAGATCCTCCACCGCTGCGTGGAAGACCTGCAGCGCGCCTATCTCCCCATCCTTGAGAGCGAGGACTTCCAGAAGGAATTCCGCGCGCTCCTGCGCGACTATGCGGGCCGTCCCAGCCCGCTCTATCATGCGCGCCGCCTCTCCGCGCGCTATGGGACCAATATTTATCTCAAGCGCGAGG
>JAFYZE010000183.1 GCA_017548805.1 Bacteroidales bacterium | reverse complement strand
CCAGGCCATGTATGAGAACGGCAAGTCCGGCATCACCGAGTTCAACGAGGCCAAGGCCCGCTACATGTCCGCCGAGTCGAACCTCGTGCAGGCCAGGTACGAATACCTTTACCAGTCCAAGATACTTGACTTCTATCGCGGCAGGGATTTGGATTTTTAGAAACAACTTGACAAATACTTATTGATATGAACTCTAAGAAACTAGCGTTCTTCCTATTCTGCACCCTGGCGTTTTCAATCTGCGCATCTGCAGCCCGCCAGAATGAAACCCTTCTCCGCGGCACTGTCGTCGATGGCGACGGAGTCCCGGCAGGATTCGCAACCGCTTATCTCTCCGGCGCTGACGGCGCCGTCGTCTGCGGCACCACCGCCGACGCCGACGGCCGCTTCGAACTGCGCGCCGCTTACGGAGAGTACAAACTCACCGTCTCGCTCGTAGGTTACAAGGACGCTTCCCAGACCGTGCGGCTGAAGGACGCCCAGATGGAACTTCCCGCCATCAGGCTTGAGGAAGATTCCGAAATGCTCGGAGAGGCCATGGTCCAGGCCGTGATGCCCAAGACCAGGATCACCGGAGAGGGCCTTGCCACTTCCGTGCGCGGATCCGTGCTGGAAAACGCAGGCACGGCCCGCGATGTCCTCGGCAAGGTCCCCGGCCTCATCAAGGGCCGTGACGGGCTGGAGGTGATAGGCAAGGGAGCTCCCCAGATATATATCAACGGTCACAAGGTCACGGACTCCGGCGAACTGGACAGGCTTCTCAGCCATGAGATCCAGAGCGTCGAGGTGATATCGAACCCCGGGGCCCAGTACGACGCCACCGTGCGCGCCGTCGTCCGCATCCGCACTGTCAAGCGCCAGGGCGAGGGCTTCGGCTTCAACGTGAACATGTCTGACGCCCAGTCGCTTCGCCGCAAGGAGAACAACGACCCGTCCGGGTCCTTCAACGCCAACTACCGTAATGGCGGTCTGGACGTCTTCGGAGGCATAAATGCTGAACGAGGCAGTGAGATCCAGCTCAGCGACATCGTACAGGAGACCCTTGGCCAGGAGCTGTTCAAGCAGGATGGTATCATTGACGCTGACTTCGCCGGGAAGAATGCCGGTCTCAACGGAGGTTTCAACTGGCAGGTCGCCGACAACCATTCCGTCGGATTCAAGGCGGACTGGAACAGCACCTACCATTATGGCGAGCATGTCCTGATAGACGAATACATCTTCATGGACGGGGCGCAGTACGACCATCTGAAGACTTCATCGGAAGGCAGCAACGGCTCAAGGCTCCCCGGTTCCCTGAGTGCGAACGCCTACTACAACGGCATCGCCGGAAAGCTGGGCATCGACCTCAACCTGGACTATTTCAGCATGGCCGACAGCAAGCGTTCCCGTTCCGACGAGGAGAGCGCCATCGAGGATGCGACAGTGACCACCGAGTCGCTTTCGGACAACAGGCTCTATGCCGCCAAGCTCGTATTCTCATACCCTGTTTGGAAAGGAGCGCTGCAGTTCGGTACGGAGGAGACATTCTCCCGGCTCAGCGACGAGTATTCTCTCAAGGGAGCCGCCGTTCCCGCTTCTTCCTCACGAGTGAGGGAGGACAATTATGCCGGTTTCGTCAACTACGGATTCATGCTCGGCAAAATAGGCCAGGTGGGCGCGGGATTGCGTTACGAACACGTGGATTATTCCTATGACGACCTGCTCGGCAGCGAGAGCTTCTCGAAGCGTTACGACAACCTTTTCCCTTCGCTCTCATTCGCCGGGGCCTTCGGCCCGGTCCAGACGATCCTTAGCTACAGCGCACGTACCGCCCGTCCCAGCTTTTCGATGCTGTCCAGCGCCATCCGCTACAACAACCGTTATACGCTCCAGAGCGGAAATGCCAAACTCCAGCCCCAGACCTTACAGGAGTTCTCCCTGACTTCAATCTGGAAATTCCTCACCTTCGTGGCGAATTACAACCGCACCGACAACCCCATCATCACCTGGGCCGTTCCCTATAACTCCGAGGGCGTGATAATGCTTCAGCCGTTCAACCTCGGAGTCCCGATTCGCGGTCTGTCGGCGTTCCTGAGCGCTACCCCGACGGTCGGCATATGGACGATGGGCTACACTGTGGGAATGCAGCAGAGCTGGCTCAGCGTCGATGCATCGGAGCTGGGCGCACCCTCCTCGAAGGTCCTTTCATTCAACGACAAGCCCATCTGGATCGCCCAACTGCTCAATACTTTCAGTTTGAAGAAAGGCTGGCAGTTTGAACTCGGAGGACAATACCTCAGCCCCGGATATGACAAGAACGTGATGGTCACCAACCATTTCCTCGACCTCTCGGCTGCAGTGCAGAAGACAATGCTGCGCGACGGGTCGCTGGTACTCCGCCTCGAGGGGAAGGACCTTGCCGGACTGGGTTACTACAATATTTTCACCGACCTGGGCAGCTACCGCATCACCCAGAGTGTCATCACGGATACCCGGAGGATTGTATTTTCCGTCCGCTACCGTTTCAACAGCGCCGACAGCAAATATAAAGGCACGGGCGCCGGTAAGGACGCCCGCGACCGAATGAGGTAGGGGGATGATCTAGTAGCTCAGGCCGAA
This sequence comes from Bacteroidales bacterium, assembly GCA_017548805.1. The sequence continues at coordinate 7,497 of JAFYZE010000183.1, read as the reverse complement.
GTCGAATGCGAACGACGGGGCTGGGGAGTCGAAAGGTACGTCTTCCTTCTGGGCCCTGACGGCATCCATCGACGACGGGATCTCGAACGGGAGCTTGCTCTTGGGATTGTGGCGTCCGAAGACTACATCCAGAACGGCAGCATCCGTAGGGTCGAACGATAGGATCATAGCCTGCGGAAGGGCCTTGAGCTCGGGAGTGATCACCAGGGATGAACCGGTGGGGTTGATATCAGCTACCACCGGTTTTCCTGTAGCGACAAGCTCCTTGATGCGTGCAAGCTTAGGTGCCGGGAAGTCGATGTCGACTTCGGTGGGTGCGAACGGATCAGGCCTGGGTGCAGGCGCTGCCTGCCTCCGGTTGCGCCCCTGCGGGGCCGGGGCCGGAGGCGGCCCGAACCCGCCCATGCGGTCAGGCGATGACGTGGTGCGGTAGATGATGAGGTCGGCGTCTGCCGGCTTGTCTACGACTGTGCCGTATGTTGCCGCAACGACCGGGTCGATGCCATCCACGAATATCTTCATGCCTTCCTTTGCCGGTAGGGTGCCGTCATTGGTCAGCAGCACGTTGGACACTCTCTGGGCCTCAAGGCCGAAGGCTTCGTTTTCGGGGCTCTGGAGGACCTTGAGGGCCTTTTCGGGATCGACATACGGGTTCTCGAAAAGACCTAGGATAAAGTGCCACTGCAGGATGCGCGACGCGGCCTGGTTGATGCGATCCTCGGATACCCGGCCTTCCTTGACCAGTTCCACTACCAGCTCAGGCTGGGTCTCGGATCCCATCTGGTCCACTCCCGCGTTGATGATCATCTCCATGTTGTCCTTCGTGGTGGTCTTGCCCTGGAGCGAAGGCTTGAGGGGACCGTTGCCCACCACGCCCCAGTCGGTGCAGATGGCACCCTTGAAACCGAGTTTACCGTAGAGGACCTCGGTGGACATGTGGTAGGAGTAGTTCACGTTGAGGGAATCGTAATATGTGCCACTGTAGTAACCCATGGCCGCGAGGGCGCCTTTCTCGATGCCTGCCTTCCAGGGGAGATAGTGGTACTCCTGGTTGTTGCCGGGATATACCAGCCATCTGCCGCTGCCGCCCAGATGGGGGCCGCTGCCGGGCCAGTGCTTGAGGTGGACGAGGATCTTGCCGGGGCCGACGTGGTCGCCCTGGGCTCCCTCGATGAGGGCGGCGGTCATCTCCGCGGTCAGCTCGGCCGACTCGGAGAAACAGCCCATGTTGCGGCTCCAGCGGGGTTCGGTGATGACGTCGACCTGGGGACCGAGGAACATATGTAGGCCCACTGCGCGGTACTCGTCGGCCATTATCTCACCGAAACGGCGCATCATCTCCGGGTCGCGTCCGGCAGTTATGCCCACCTGGCCCTCGCCGTTGGTGATGTGCGAGAAGTACTGGGTGCCGCTGACATGACCACCGAGCTTTGCGCTGTGGCGCGGGTCGGATGAAAAGACGATGGGAATGCCCAGGCGCGAAGCCTCGGCTATCTCCTGCATGCCGTTGGACCAGTTGGCGAATTTGTCCGGGGGGGCTACTCCGTTGTTGAGGATGCAGCGGAAGTTCTTTTCCTCGATGTATGACTTGGCGGTGGCGGTGCGGCGCATCTGGCCCATGGCCATGGCGCCGGCATTCTGCCCGCCGGGCCCGATGGGACCGGCGTAGCGCTCCTCCTCCGCCCTGCGGAGGGCTTCCTTCTCCTCCGGGCTGAGGTCGTACTTGACCTCACCGCTTTCATTGACTGCGATGTTGGGATGGAACATCAGGCCGGCCTTTTCCTCGAGGGTCATCTGCGAGACGAGGTCTGCGATACGTTCCTCCATCGGCAGGCGCCAGTCTTCGTAAGGATCTATTTTCCCGTTCTTGTTGAGGTCCTTGAACTGGTATTTCCCCTGGGTGAGGATCTCAGCCTTGCGTGCACCCAGTTCGGGCTGGGTGTATTTCGGGGCGCACCCCGCGGAGAGGACCAGCAGGAGGACCGCTCCGACGATGAATGATCTGTGCATGTGGTTCTGTTATGTGGTGTTCTTTACAAAAATAGAAAAATATCGCGGGCTTTGATATCTGACGGGCGCATTTTCGTGTCTGGGAGGGCTGTTTTGTGCTCGTTAAGAATTCTTTGCAAAGGATGCACGGAAGAACTAAATTTGAATCGCCGCATGATCCGGCGACAAACCTATACGACTATGAACTACATCAAAACCAGGGAGAGAAATACCCTTCTCCCGCTGCTATTGCTTCTTTTGCTGGTCTCCTGTACGGAGAAGGCAGACCCTGACATGTTCCCGTCGGGAATTGTCAAGGCGGACCTTTCAAATACTTTTGTCAAGGTGTCGCCGCCGCCTCTTTACGCCGAACTGCCCGGCGGTGTCGGGCAGTCTGACACCAAAGGTCTTTCAGAGACCGTTCCCCTCGAATCGGTCATCGACAGGGGCAGGCAGAGGAAGACCGTATTCAAGGGGACATCCATGGTCCAGATACCGTTTTCGGACGAGCAGTCCGTGCAGGCGGCCTATTTCGGTAAGGATCCTGAAGGTGACCCGGACGATGCGTCCGTCATGAAAAGGTTCCTGATAGCCGGCCCCAAGGAGATGTTCGTCGTCACCATGGTCACCGACTCGTGGTATGGACGGGCACATCCGGATTTCGACTATCTGGACAAACCGGATTATACCGGAGCCGTTGTATTCTCCACCGTTTCCGGGCAGCTCCTCAAGGTGCAGGTTTACGATTCCGGCAGGATAGTGCAGGCGGATTTCGTCACGGACAGCGGGGGCATTGACGGCAGGCTCTCCTACATCGTGGTTTATTCCGGGATGCCGGGGACGAAGGCAGGTTCTGTCTCCGATGGTCCCGGCTCCGGAGAAATAACGGGGAAATACACCATCTCCATCGGTCCGGACATGACGGATTCACCTTGGATCTGGGACCCGGACGGAGAGAGCTGCGGCCAGCCGGAGAAAACATTTACCGTAGGACTGTCCTGCGACATCCCTGATGAGATACAGATGACAGGAAGCGGAGTCTATACGGCGGGGAGTACGCTGATAGTGAGCTACACGCAGAGCAGCAAGGTGAAGGTGTTCAGGCTGGACCACTGGACGGGTGATTTTGCGTGGAACAGGTCGGACAGGTTCAGCTACAAGGTCACAAGCGACCTTGAGTCCACCGCATATTTCGCAACGGGGAAGCCCGGTACAAGCAAGTCCAAAGGCGTCACCAACCCTCTCATGAGCATGAGGATAGCCGCGAGCAATGTCAGCATGGCGCTGGCCGACTCCGATGACAATGTATACGCCAACTACTATGGCGGGACCTTCGGCGAGACTCGGACGGATCTGGCTGGTAATCCCAAGAGACATGACGGCCTGGACCTTTATGCGGAGGTCGGGACTCCTGTCTATGCGCTCTGTACAGGGGTGGTCACAAAGGCTGAGAGCGGATTCGGTGAGGCGCATGTAAGCAACTCCTATGGCAACGAACTGCGTATCTCAGTCACTGAAAAGGGCAAGACAACGACCTATCAATACGCGCATCTCCGGAGCGGGATGCCCATAGCGGTCAATCCGAGGACGGGACAGCCTTTCAAGTTGAACGACAGGGTGTATGAGGGTGACCTGATCGGGTATTCAGGGAGGAGCGGCAATGCAACGGACGTCCCGAACCCCCATCTACATCTCGGTGTCAACTCCGGCGGGAAGTGGGTCGATCCCAAACCGTATATCAACGGGACTTATCCGACCGGACGGAAGTCCATTGACAAGGGCAAGGGAATGATAACGGGCATCAGATACGACTGAGGGGTTGGAGTTACGGATACAATTGACTATTTTTATCCGGATAATCCTTATTGGAAATGAACGGAACCGGACTCTACACACTTACGTCAGGGCTTCATAGTGAGGTGATGCCCGACGCTTCCGAAGAACGCTTCGTTAGGGATATCATTGCAGCTGGAGCGGAATTCGATTTCTGCGGGGAGGATTTCTCGCGGTACGGCAGCCATGACGTCGAACTGGTCTATGTGCGGACCGGAGGCACGGAGAATGCCTTCAAGGCGGTCTTCCCTCAGCTGGACGGCCCCGTGCGCCTGCTCACCAGCGGGGCGAGCAATTCACTTGCCGCGTCGATGGAAATCCTCTCGTTCCTGCGGCAGCAGGGGAGGGAGGGCGAGATCCTGCACGGGAGCGCCGCGTATATCGCGGAGCGGATAGCGGCGCTCTCCCGGGCGGCCAGGGCCCGCCGGCGCCTGCAGGGCAGCCGGGCCGGCGTCGTCGGCCGCCCCTCCGACTGGCTGATCGCCTCCGACCCCGACCGTGCAGCTGTCCGCGACAGGCTCGGCATCGAGTTGGTAGACATCCCTATGGAGGAGTTCGTCACGGAGATCCGTCGCGGCCTCTGCGAGGAGCCGTCGGGATTCCCCCTGAAGAGCATCAGGCATTCGGTCAATCCGAAGGTGACCAAGGATGTTTTTGAAAGAGCGCTGGAGATCTATGGCGCCCTTAAACGCCTTATCGCGCGCTACGGCCTTTCTGCCGTCACCGTACGCTGCTTCGACCTGCTGACGGCCGTCGGCAATACCGGCTGCATCGCCCTGGCCCTGCTCAATGCCGAAGGCATCCCTGCCGGCTGCGAGGGCGACATTCCCACCATGCTGACCATGTGCGTGTCCAACGCCCTTTTCGACGTGCCGGGATTCATGGCCAATCCCTCGCGAATGGACCCTTCCACTGGAGAAATGGTATTCGCGCACTGCACGGTCCCGTTCAACATGCTCCGCAACTACTCTTACGACACCCATTTCGAGTCCGGCATCGGAGTCGCCGTCAAGGGCGAGCTCCCCGAGGGTCCGGTGACGCTGTTTAAAATGGCGCCCGGCCTCGACCGCTGTTTCGCGGCGGAGGCCGGGCTGGTAAAGAATCTGTCGGAAAAGCGTCTGTGCCGTACCCAGGTGCTGCTCAGGCTTGACGACAGGTCACTGTGCAGGGATTATTTCCTCAAGGAACCCATCGGCAACCATCACGTCATCGTTCCGGGACGTCACGCACAGGAGATCCGCGATTTCCTGCTCTAGTTCCCTTTGTAGGAGAAGTCGCGAGGAGCGGGGACCGGAGGCAGGGGTTTGCGGTCCTTGAGCTTGCCCATAAGTACCTCTATGGCCTTGTCAAGCTGTTCGTCGATACCGGCCTGCTCCTTGATGGGGTCGTTCTCGACATAGATGTCGGGATCGACTCCGTGGTTCTCGATGATCCATTCGCCGGTCTTCACGTCGTAGTTGGTGAAGAACGGAACGCGGATGTCTGTTCCGTCCATGTAAGGAAGCGACCCGCTGATACCGATGATGCCTCCCCATGTGCGGGTGCCGATCAGTTCGCCCAGTCCCGTGGCCTTGAAGCTCCAGGGGAAGAGGTCGCCGTCGGACGCCGAGAACTTGTTGATGAGGCAGACCTTCGGTCCTACGAAAGTACCTTCGGGAATGGTTCCTGTGCGGGTGGAGTTCCTGTACATGGTCATGCGGTAAGGCTCGCGCAGCAGGCGCTCGATGATCATCGGTGATACATTGCCCCCGCCGTTGGCGCGGTCGTCGATGATGAGGGCTTCCTTGTCCAGCTGGGGATAGTAGTAACGGGCGAACTCGTTGAGACCCTCTGCGCTCATGTCGGGGATGTAGATGTATCCTATCTTGCCGCCCGACGCTTTTTCCACATATTCGATGTTGTGCAGGACCCATTCGTAATGGATGAGTGGATACTCGTCGGCGATGGGTTTGACGACGACCTTGCGGGCGTCGGAGCCGTTGGCCTTCGAGGCGACGGTCAGCTCGGTGAGCACGCCGGCCTTGCCGACCAGCAGGGAGTAGATGTTGGCGACATCCGTAAGGTCCTGGCCGTCGATGGCAAGGATGTAGTCGCCCTCACTTACGCCGATGCCGGGTTCAGTGAGCGGCGAGCGCAGGGCCTCGCTGTAAGGGGCTCCCTTGTAGATATGGCTGACCTTGTATCCGTTCTTTTCCTTTATGATAGTGGCGCCGAGCAGGCCCATCTGCACGCGCTCCGGTTTGGGATAGCTGCCGGGGGTGACGTAGGCGTGGCCGCAGGTGAGCTCGCTGATCATCTCTCCGATGATGTAGTTGAGGTCGAGGCGGGTCTTGGCATAGGGTACGAGCACCTCATATTTCTTCCTCATGGCGTCCCAGTCGATGCCGTGCATGTTCTCGAGATAGAATCCGTCGCGGTATGCGCGCCAGGCCTCGTCGAAGATCTGGGCCCACTCCTGCTCGTAGTCTATGTCGGCGACCATGTCGGTGAGTTTCACGCCGTCGCCCTCGAGGTTTACACGGCCGCGGGGTATGTCGGTGACATAGTACTTGCCGCGGTTGACGATGAGGGCCTTCTTGCCGACGATGGAGAGATTGCCTTCGGCTACCTGCTTGGACTCGCCGGTTGCGAAGTCAAGGGACTGGGTGCCGCCGCGGCCTCCGTAAAGGAGGCTCTTGCCGTCGCAGTAAATGGGGCGGGCGCCGCCGCTGACGCCGGGCACGCGCAGGATGCGCTCGTAGATGCCGTCGGCATCCACCTGCACGGCGGGCGCGGCGGCCTTGTCATCCTTCTTCTGCTCCTTGGCTTCTGCGGGGGCTTCGCCGTCCTTCGGCAGGAAAGGCGAAGGGGTGTCCTTGGACAGCACGGCGATGTACATCGCACCCATGTTGGTGTAGGCGTAGTTCCATTCCACCGAGCTGTAGGTCGGGTTGAGGTCGCGTGCAGAGGTGAAAATCAGGTATTTGCCGTCCTCGCTGAAGATGGGCGAGCCGGAGTCGTACCACTTCTCCGTGATAGGAATTTCCTTGCCGCTGGCGAGGTTGTACACATAGACGACGCCCATCTCGTTAGCCGCCGGCTTGGTGTAGGTGATCCACTGGCCGTCGGAGGAGAAGCTGACCCCACGGAACTCGGCCTCGGGGTTGGTCATCAGGACCTTTTTCGCCCCGTCGGGCACGCTGACCTGCACCAGCCTGTTCTTGCGGTCGCCGTAGAGGAGGGACTTGCTGTCCGGGGCCCAGACGAGGCTGCGGATATAGGTGTCGGCTCCCTTGGTCAGCTGCACGGGCTCGGTCTTGTCCGTCTCCTGGAGATAGATCTCGGTCTCGCCGGTACGGTCTGAGATGTAGGCTATGTATTTCCCGTCAGGGGAGAATTCCGCGCCGCGCTCGTTGGCGCCGGGCGTGCGGGTGATGTTGCGGGTGACGCCGGCCTTGACAGGCACGTTGAACACCTCGCCGCGCGCCGTGACGGCCATGCGGTCACCCTTCTCGGAAATGCTGATGTTGGACAGGTTCCTGTCCACGTGCATCCTCTCGGGACGGGCGTAGAGGCCTTCGGCATCGAGTTCGATGTCGATCTTGCGGTACGAACGGTCGGCGGGATTGAGGGAGTAAATGTATCCGCCGTTCTCGAAGACTATCCACTTGCCGTTGGTGCTCGGGAATTTGACAT
>JAFYZE010000182.1 GCA_017548805.1 Bacteroidales bacterium | reverse complement strand
TTTTTTATTATTAAAATTGTAAAAGTAGTGTAAAACCAAGGTTAGTAATGAAGATTGCGCTCATAGGTTATGGCCGGATGGGCCATATGATCGAGGAGATCGCCGTGTCCCGCGGCCACGAGATCGTGTGTACCGTAGATGTGGACAATCCCGAGGCCTTCGACTCCGATGCATTCCGCAGCGCGGACGTCGTCATCGAGTTCTCGATGCCTTCCTCCGCTTATTCCAATGTCAGGAAAGCCTTCGATGCCGGACTCAAGGTAGTCAGCGGCACAACCGGGTGGTTCGCCGACCATCGCGCCGAGATGGAGGCGCTGTGCGCGGACGGCCGCACCCTTTTCTGGAGCAGCAACTTCAGCATCGGTGTATATATATTCTCCGCAGTCAACAGTTACCTCGCCGGCATCATGGACAAGTTCGACGGATACGACGTCGCCATGGACGAGGTACATCACTGCCACAAGCTCGACTCACCGAGCGGTACGGCGGTCACCCTGGCCGAAGGCCTGCTCTCAAAGCTCTCCAGGAAGGATTCCTGGGCCAACGAGCTGGCTCCCCTCGGCGAGGTGGAGAGCATGAAGGCCCCAGTGGCCGGTCCTGCGCTGCAGATTTTCAGCTACCGCCACGATGAGGTCCCCGGCATCCATACGGTGCGCTATGAGAGCGATGCCGACCGCATCGTCATCACCCATGAGGCCAAGTCGCGCAGGGGGTTCGCCCTCGGCGCCGTCCTGGCCGCGGAGTATACCGTCGCCCATTCCGGACTGCTCGGGATGGATGACCTTTTCAAGGATTTGATTTAATTCCCCGAGATAAGATGAAAGTATTGAAATTCGGAGGCTCCTCAGTGGGCTCCGCACATAGGATGAAGGGCGTCGCCGGCCTTATCGACGACGGAGAGCGCAAGATCGTCGTCCTGTCCGCCATGTCCGGAACGACCAATTCCCTGGTCGAGATCGCCAACTATTACACCAACGGCAACTCCGAGGGCGCTGCCGACACCATCGGTGCCCTTGAGATGAAATATACCAAGCATGTCGGCGAGCTTTATTCATCGAAGGAATATGCCGACAAGGCCCGCGAGGTGCTCGCAGGAGTCTTTTCTTTCCTCCGTTCCTTCGCCGGCAAGCATTTCGGCCCGGTAGAGGAGAAGGAAGTCCTTGCTCAGGGAGAGATCATGTCCACCAACATGTTCACGTTCTACCTGCAGGAACAGGGCAAGGACGTCGTGCTCCTGCCCGCCCTCAATTTCATGCGCCTCGACCCTGCGGGCGAGCCTGACATCCCGTACATCGCCGACCATCTCGGCGACATGCTGGAGCAGAAGCAGGCTTATCTCTACATCACCCAGGGTTTCATCTGCCGCAACTCCGCGGGGGATGTCGACAACCTCCAGCGCGGAGGCTCCGACTATACCGCCTCTCTTGTCGGCGCCGCCATCGGGGCTGAGGAGATCCAGATCTGGACCGACATCGACGGCATGCACAACAACGACCCCCGCGTGGTCGACCATACCACCGCCGTGCATCACATCCATTTCGAGGAAGCTTCTGAGCTGGCATATTTCGGCGCCAAGGTCCTTCATCCGACCTGCATCCTGCCGGCCAAGAACGCCAACATTCCGGTCCGCATCCTCAATACCATGCAGCCCGATGCCGAAGGCACCCTGATCAACAACGAACTGGAGGAAGGCCTCATTAAGGCCGTTGCGGCCAAGGACAACATCGCTGCCATCCGTATCAAGTCCTCCCGCATGCTCATGACCTACGGTTTCCTGCGCCGCGTGTTCGAGATCTTCGAGAAGTACAAGACCTCCATCGACATGATCTGTACCTCCGAGGTCGGCGTCTCGATGTCTGTGGACAATACCGCCCATCTCAATGAAATCGTCCATGAACTCAAGAAATACGGCACCGTCTCCGTGGACCTCGACATGTGCATCGTCTGCGTCGTCGGTGATATGAACTGGGAGAACGTCGGTTTCGAATCCCGCGCCATGGAGGCCATGAAGAGCGTCCCCGTGCGTATGGTTTCCTACGGCGGAAGCAACTACAATATCTCCTTCCTCGTGCGCGGGGAGGACAAGAACCGGGCTCTCAGGGCCCTCAGCGCCAGTCTGTTCAACACTCAGAAATAATTAAACCATCAGTACCATGAAAGCACCTGTTTTCCGCGGCTCTTCGGTAGCCATCGTCACTCCCTTCACCAAGGAGGGCAAGGTCAACTACGCCAAGTTCCATGAGCTCGTGGATAAACAGATCGCCGGCGGCACCGCTGCCATCACGGTCTGCGGCACCACCGGCGAAAGCGCCACCCTTAAGGATGATGAGCACGTCGCCCTCATAAAGGACTGTATAGACTATGTGGCGGGCCGCATCAAGGTCGTTGCCGGAACGGGCAGCAACGACACCAGTCATGCCCTGGAACTCAGCCTCGAGGCTGAAAAGGCCGGTGCCGATGCGCTCCTTGTCGTGACTCCTTATTACAACAAGACTTCCCAGAGAGGACTCGTAAAGCATTACGAGTACCTTGCTGACAATGTCCATACCCCCATCATCGTGTACAGCGTTCCCAGCCGTACGGGCATGAGCGCTTCGGTGGAAACCCTGAAAGCCCTTTCTAAGCATCCCATGATCAACGGCGTGAAGGATGCCAACTCCAGTATCGGGGGAGTGGCAGCCACCCTGGCCGCCTGCGGTGACGACCTCAATGTCTGGAGCGGCAACGACGACGAGACTGTGGCCATGATGGCCCTCGGCGCCCAGGGAGTCATCTCCGTATGGGCCAACATCGATCCGCGCGGCGTCGCGGACCTGACGGACGCCTGCCTGCGGGGGGATTTCGCCTCTGCGGCGGCGATGCAGCTCAAGGCTTACAATCTCATCAAGAGCCTCTTCATCGAGACCAACCCTATGCCTGTAAAGGCTGCCATGAACATGATGGGCATGGAAGTGGGAGGCGTACGCGGACCACTGTGCGACCTCCTGCCGGAGAATGAAGCCAAGCTCCGGGCAAGACTTATCGAATACGGATTCATCAAATAAATATGCAGGAAATATGAAGAAATTATACAATGTGGCCGTAGTCGGCGCAAGCGGTGCCGTCGGCCAGGAATTCCTCAAGGTTCTCGAAGAGCGCGATTTCCCTATCGCCGAACTCACCCTTTTCGGCTCGCCCCGCAGTGCGGGCAGCACCTATAAGTTCAAGGGCAAGGACATCACTGTCAAGCTCCTCCAGCACAATGATGATTTCAAGGATATCGACATCGCCTTCACTTCTGCCGGTGCCGGAACTTCCAAGGAGTTTGCCGAAACCATTACGAAATACGGTGCTGTCATGATTGACAATTCCAGCGCCTTCCGCATGGATGCCGACGTTCCCCTCGTAGTGCCCGAGTGCAATGCCGAAGATGCCCTCGTCCGTCCACGCGGCATCATCGCCAACCCCAACTGCACCACCATCATGATGGTAGTGGTGCTCAAGCCCATCGAGGCGCTTTCGCACATCACCCGCGTGCATGTAGCCAGCTACCAGTCGGCTTCCGGCGCCGGTGCCCAGGCCATGCTCGAGCTTGAGCAGCAGTATCGTGAGATCGTTGAGAACAAACCCGTGACCGTCAATAAGTTCGCATACCAGCTCGCCTATAACGTCATCCCCCAGATCGACGTTTTCACCGACAACGGCTATACCAAGGAAGAGATGAAGATGTTCAACGAGACGCGCAAGATCCTGCACTCCGACGTTAAGTGCTCCGCCATGTGCGTACGCATCTCCGCGCTCCGTTCGCACTCCGAAGCAGTCTGGGTGGAGACAGAGCGTCCGCTGTCCGTCGAGGAGGTACAGAAGGCCATTTCCGCCGCTCCCGGCGTCACGCTGCAGGACGATCCTGCGACCAAGACTTATCCCATGCCCCTTTTCACCGGTGGCAAGGACGACGTCTATGTCGGCCGTGTCCGCAAGGACCTTGCGAACGAGAACGGCATCACTCTGTGGCTCTCCGGAGACCAGATCAAGAAGGGCGCCGCGCTCAACGCCGTCCAGATCGGAGAGTATCTTGTCAGCAAGGGGCTCTAGGCCCGTCCGGTCTGCTACTTGCAGACCATGATATCGAGAATGACCTCGTCCGTCTGCTCCATTCCAACGGAGCCTACACGGCCGAGGTTTTGTATTGTCTGCTCTATGTCGCGGTCGATGATGCCGTCGTGCTCGCTGACGCAGTGTCCGTCGAGGGAAAGCATCGCTGACTGGATGGCGCTGGACACGCCGGAAGCGACCTTCATGGCGCAGCCAACCTTGGCACCGTCACATACCATACCGGTGATGCTGCCGCTCATGTTCTTGATGGTGGCGCAGATCTCGGGATAGCCGCCGCCCATCAGCCATGTGATGCCGCAGGCGGCGCCTGTCGATGCTACCACGCAGCCGCAAAGCGCCGACAGTGGACCTAGGTAGCTCTTGATGTGTATGGCTATCAGGTTGCTGAGTATCAAGGCCCTGGACAGCTTCTCATCATCGACGCCGTAGCGCTCCGCGTATGCGATGACGGGGACGCTGACCGTGATGCCCTGGTTGCCGCTGCCGGAGTTGCTCATGGCGGCCAGCGTGCAGCCCGCCATCCTCGCATCCGAAGCTGCGGCGGTCATGGCCATTGCGTAAGCCATGAAGTGGTCGCCGAACAGTCCTGAATTGTCCTTCAGGATGGTCTGCCCGACGCAGAGGCCGTATTTCCCGGCCATGCCTTCCTTGGCCAGCGGGATGTTCAGGCGTTTGTCGTCCAGGATGAATTCGATGTCCTGCGCGGCGGCTGAAGTGGCGAAATCAAGGATCTCACGGACCGTCAGTCCATAATCGCCCGTTTCTTCTTCGAAACCGCCTTCGCCGTTCTCCGTCAGCACTTTGTCCCCGAGCATGGTCTTGACTATCTTGTCATGGCTGTCCTCGATGACGGCCGTTGCGGAACGTCCTTCGGCCGACACCTCTGCGCTGACATAGAGCTTATGGGTGGTGTCGGCTATGCATATCTTCGTGGCTTTCTTCTCCACCAGTTCCTTGGCCCTGGACAGGGATGATTCATCCATGTCCCCGAGGACTTCCAGCCCGTAGGCGGAGCGTCCGCACACGGCGCCGAGGGCTGCCGCGATATGCAGTCCGGTCATTCCGGTACCAGGTATGCCTACGCCCATGCCGTTCTTGAGGATGTTGCCGCTTACGGCGACATTTATGAGCATGTCAGCGTTAAGCCTGTCCAGATCACTGTCCGTCTGGAGTATCTCGACGGCTTTTGCCACGGCAAGGGCTACGGCTATGGGCTCGGTGCAGCCGAGGGCGGGTTTGACCTCGCGGTGGATCAGTCCGATGATTTGTCTTTCCCTGTCATTCATTTCTTGTCACTGATATATTCAACAGATCGATGCAATAGAGTTTCGATGACATCAGCGTCCTTGAGCACCTCGAGCGGGAATCCGAAACTGACCGCGCGGTATCCCTTCGGATCGAAGGCGACGGCTGCGGGCACTCCGTTGTCGGAGTAGCGTAGGATGACGGTTCCGTCCTTGTCCGCGGGCTGTATCCCGTCAGGATTCTCCACGCAGTAGATGTCGGGGTTGAGGCTCTGGTGGAACTCGAACGGGCGCTTCAATGACTTGAGGTTCAATGCTTTGGAAGAAGTGTGCTCGATGCGCCCGTTGTAGCACCCGTGATCGGTGAGCCATTTGTATCCAAGCACTTCCTGGACGAATGCCTGCGACTCCGCGCGCCATGCATCGCTCTTCTCGACGGGATAGATACCGTCACCCCATACATCCGTACCTATGTATGCTCCGGATATGATGATGCCGCCGCCTTTGGCGGTATGGTCCCGCAGGGCCTTCTGCAGGGCGGCGGGGAATACCTCGTAGCGGTCGGGCACGCGGCCGTTGCCGATGACGGTGGTCACCTGCTTGCCGCAAATGACGTCGATGATGCTGCCCTCATCGGCTCCTCGCGCGGTGAAATCGTCCAGCGACGCCGAGTCGAAACTGTATCCCGCCGACAGCAGGGCTTTTCCATGGATACTGATGAAGTCGAAAGTGTTGCCGGGAACTACCGTGCCGGTCTTGTCGGAGAACGAACCTCCGAAGCCGGGCTGGCTGTTGTCCTTGAACTCGGACGAACGCCTGAAGTCGTACATGTCCCCGATGTAGTTGATCTCGCGGATGTAGCCGACTCCGCTGTCAAGGTTGCGGTCGAAGCCCGCATACTGCGGGGAGTCGAACCATGCGGGAGGGGAAACCCGGTAGAAGTCGTTGACCACCAGGACCTTGACCCTGTGCCTTTGGCTGCGTCCCACGCTCATCGTTTCCGAAGGGAAACTCCTGCCACCTTCGTTCTCAGCCACGATGCGGTAGCTGTAGACTATGTCAGGATCAATGCCGACGGTTACGGAGTAAAGGTCTCCATCCTTGCGTACGTCCGTCAGCCGGACTCCGGAGTCGAACGATTCGTCACCGACACGCGTGTAGAGGATGAAACTCTCGGAAACCGCGGTGGGTTCATGGGGGTCCGGCGTCGCCTTCCAGCTGAGCGTGACCTCACGCTCTCCCGTCAGGCGGGCAGACATGGCGCTGACCGGGAGCGGCTGCACGACATAGGGGATGCCGTGCTCGTCGCTGAGGAATTTAAGCATGCCCTTGTAGACGGCCCTCGACACTTCGAAGCGGAAGCTCGGGTCGAGGCCGTATTTCATGTCGGAGAAGTTCTGGTGCGAAAGGAGTTCGAGCAGCATGCCGGGGACCGAGGTGGTGCGGGACTCGCTGTAGCTGCGGTTCCAGAGTTCCCTGCGGGTCCATTTCGGCTCGAAATCCTCCCGTATGTCGGCACATACCTGGTCTTGGACTATGCCGGCTAGGTGGCGTCCCAGCTGGCGGTTGCGGCCGTCGGGATACTTGGATTTGCCGTCGGCCATAAGGGTATAGATGGACAGGGTGCCGATGATACTGTCGTTCTGGGTGAATCCGGCATCGGAATGGAAACCGAATGAAAGGTCGAACGGGATGTGTTTCCCCTCTCCCTCATAGTCGGGATTGACTGCCGAACCGCCGGACATCATGGTCACCCATGCCCCGCGGCTTGCGAAATCCTGGGTGTAGTCGCCCTCCCAGTTCCTTGTCACGGTCGTGTCTACGCCTGCCCACTGCTCCCAATAGAGGGCTCCTTCGATATAGCTTGGAAGTCCTGACGTGGTCCATTCGTCCGTCGGGACGTCGGCTGGGCCGCGGGCAACCTTGCCCATGCCGCCGCCGATCTTTACGGCGTCAGCCGAGACTACCGTGCCTGCCGCCTTGCCGTCGGGAACTATGTTGTCGAGGATCACGGATCCGTCACTGCCGTCGGCAAAGTCGAAAGTGCCGAGGTAGATCCATGTCCCTCCTCCCATCTTCTGATTGACGAGGAACTGCGCCTCGCCGTTGCGATGGCGCACCGTATAATGGGCTGCGTCAGTACTATTGCCCAGCGTTTTATATGAGACATAGACGGCGTATGATCCGGTCTCGGGAACGCGGAAGCTCCATGTGGCCTCGGCCTTCTGTCCTTCCTCTTCGGTGGCGCATTCCGCTACGCGGGCCGTGCCCATCATGAAAGGATTCTCATTCTCTACATAGACTTTCCGCGAGTCGGCGAAGCCTTCGCCCGCAGAGACCCAGCGGCCCCGTTCGTAGTATTCGCCCTTGCGCCTCAGCATGCCCTCGCGTTCGCCCCTGAACGCGGGGTCGTTGTCGGCTATGATCTCATACGGCTGTATGTCGCGTTCGCGCGGAGTCATCACATATGCCCCGGCGTTTTCCAGCATGGGGATGAGGAAGGGGAGCACGTAACTCTGCGTGTACATGTCCTCAACCGTGGTGAACAGCGGTGCCCTCTGCCATGTCCATCCGCCCCACCCCTCGTCGTAGTAGCGCCCGTGGCTTTGCCAGAGGGCGATATGGCGGCCTCCGAGGCCCTTAGTATATTCCCTTTCGCCCACTCGCGTTACGAGGGGGCGCACTTTCCCTCGGCGGTCGGCATAGCGGTAGACATACGAAGAGGTACGTCCCTCGTTGCCCCTTGCGGGGGTTATAAGGTCTTCCAGCGGATCTTTCTTGCAGTAGATACCTCCGATGGTACAGTCCGAATACTGGTCCGGCATCAGGTCATAGATCTGGTCCTTGAACCAGTCGAACCCGGCCTGGGTCCATGGATAGTCGCTGAGTTCCTGGCTGAAATGGAAATCCAGCGACGACCCTCTCTTCATCACGCTCTCGATCTTCAGCCTTGTCTTGACGGTGGTCCTTCGCAGCAGGCGGGCGCGCAGGGAATCGCTTGCCGCCATGAAATCCTTGGTGGGATTCTGTGCGGCCAGGGTCATGGCGGAGAGAACTAAGAGTATGGAGATCAGTATCTTACGCATGGCATGTAGTTTTGCTCAGGTCAATGAAGAAGGTTACGGCCGCAGATATGCACAGGGCGATGAAATCCGCCTTGAAGTCGGCGATGTCAGAGGCCCTGTACGGGATGAGGTCCTGCACGAGCTCCGTCCCGGCCGCGATGAGGCTTCCCAGTGCAAGGATGGCCAAGGCCAGCAACATGCTGTGCCAGGCATTGCGCGTCTTCCAGCCGAAGGCCATATAGAAGAGGACGGGGAAGGGAAGGAACATCAGGAAGTGCACCACCTTGTCCGACTCTATGCCAAGGACATGCTTCCCTAACGACGATATGTCCGAGAACTTGCCGAAGCACAGGTAGAGGACCGCTGCGAGATACAGCAGAAAAACGATCCTTGCCAGTAGTCTTCCGTTCTTCATGTCAGAGTGCCTGCATGTCGTTGAGTTTCTTGTAATACCCGCCCAGTGCGAGGAGCTCTTCGTGCTTTCCACGTTCGGCGATACGGCCTTCGTGGAGGACGATGATCTCGTCGGCCGCCTTGATGGTCGAGAGCCTGTGGGCGATGGCTATGGTGGTGCGGCTGGCCATAAGGCGGTCAAGGGCCTCCTGGACTATCCTTTCTGACTCGGTGTCCAGGGCGGCGGTCGCTTCATCCAGTATCAGTATGGGAGGATTCTTCAGGACCGCACGCGCTATGCTGATGCGCTGCCTCTGTCCACCGGACAGTTTGCAGCCGCGGTCTCCGATATTGGTATCGTAGCCCTGCTCCTTCTCCATGATGAAATCATGGGCGTTGGCAATCTTGGCAGCTTCCACTACCTGCTCCATGGTGGCGTTCTCCACGCCGAAGGCTATGTTGTTGAATATCGTGTCATTGAAGAGGATGGGGTCCTGGTTGACATTGCCCATCAGGGCTCGCAAGTCCTTGATCCTGACGTCCCTGATATCCTTGCCGTCTATGGTGATAGATCCTTCGTCGATGTCGTAGAAGCGGGGAATGAGGTCCACTAGTGTGGACTTGCCGGCGCCGGATGCCCCGACAATCGCGACGGTGCGTCCCTTCGGGATGTCGAGGTCTATCCCGTCGAGTATCTTCTTCCCTCCGGGAGCGTAGCTGAAGCCTACTCCCTTGAAGGAAATGCCCTCATTGAAGCCGTCTATTGAAATAGGATGCTCCGCCTCGCGGATGGTATTTTCTGTGTCCAGGATCCTGTTGATGCGCTCCATCGAGGCCATGCCTTTGGGGATGCCGTAAGCGGCCTTGGAGAGATCCTTGATAGGCTGGATGACGCTGTAAAGGATCACGAGGAAGAATATGAAGGTCGGAGCGTCGATGGGGGCATTGTCCTTGAGGATGAGGGTGCCGCCGAACCAGAGCACGATGGCTATCATGATGGTTCCGAGGCATTCGCTCACAGGATGCGCCAGCGCCTGGCGCGTGGCGACGCGCGTATTCTTGACCTTCATGGCCTCCGTGACGCGGTCGAAGCGCCGGCCCATCTTGCGCTCGGCCAGGAAGGCCTTGATGATGCGCAGGCCTCCGAGCGTCTCTTCGACCTGGCTCATGGTGTCGCTCCACAGGGCCTGCGCCTCCAGGGACTGCTCCTTGAGCTTGCGCCCGATCTTGCCCATGATCCAGAGCATCACCGGGGCGAACAGCACCGTGAAGAGGGTCATCTGCCACGAGATGAACAGCAGCACGGCAAAATAACCCACGATGAGGATGGGGTTCTTGATGAGCATGTCTAGGGTGCCCGTGATGGAGTTCTCCACTTCCTGGACGTCCCCGCTCATGCGGGCGATGATGTCACCCTTCTTCTCCTGCGAGAAAAAGCCTATCGGCAGGGACAGTATCTTGTTGTAGATGTCCATGCGCATGTCCTTGACGACCCCGGTGCGGATGGGGATCATCACTGCGGCGGAGCCGAAATAGCAGGCGGTCTTGAACACCGTCATCACGCAGAGGAACAGGCAGAGCAGCAGCAAGGTGCGGGATGCGCCGTAAGAGCCGGTGAACTCCGCGACATAGTAGTAAAGGTTGTTGATGAGCTCCTTGGAGGAATGCACCGACTCCCACGGAATGAACGTATATACCTCGTCGTCGAGGCTGAACAGCATGTTCAGTATCGGCATTATCATGCTGAAGGAGAACACGTTGAAAATCACGGACAGGAGGTTCAGCAGCACCGATCCTCCGAGGTATTTCCTATATGGCGCCACGTATCGGCGCAGCATTTTCCAAAAAGCCTTCATATGTCAAAGCACATACAACGGTGATGGTACGCGGCGGGGGAGGGCCCGCAGGATCACCCTGCGCTCCTGCCCTTCGTCGGAGTTGACGAATACCGCCGAACGGTCGTAGGTCTGGTGGAAACCTATGGATTCGAGGGCATCGGCCGACGCCCGGACCGCCAGTTCCGGGGTATTGTTGTTCTCGCTGAGGTGACACAGGAAAACGTTCCTGAGCCCGTCGTGCATGAATTCCTTGATGGCGCAGGCGCACTGGTCATTGCGCAGATGCCCGCTGCCGCCCAGGATGCGCATCTTGAGGTCGTAGGGGTACGAGCCGGTGAGAAGCATCTCCTTGTCATAGTTTGACTCTATGACCACGGTGTCCGCATTGCGGGCGTAGGCGACCGCTTCCCTGGTCATTTCCCCTA
>JAFYZE010000181.1 GCA_017548805.1 Bacteroidales bacterium | reverse complement strand
TCTCGTTGCTCGGAACGGCGGTCTTCTCGAGGATGGCCACCTGCTTCTTGAGGATAGGGGCGGACTTCTCGGACACGAGGACGACATGGGTTCCGTAGACGGTATTCAGCACGAACGGCTTGCCGAGGGGAGCCTCGATGACGGACTCGAAACCGGGGATCATGTAGGTCTGGGTCATCCAGCCGATGGATCCGAGCTCTCCGTCAGTGGAGGTGGACTGGTCGGCGGAATAGAGGGCCGCGAGGTTTGCGAAGTTGGCATCCTTCTGCGAAGCAACCTGCATGAGGCTGTCGGCCAGATGGGCAGCGTTGTCGCCGGTAAGCAGGATATGCTTCACATATGCAGAGTCGGGAACCATGCCGGTATTCATGACCTTGACGGAATAGAAGGTGTCACCGTTGCTGTAGACCGGGGACGCTCCTTCCTGTCCGGAGAAGGCGAACAAGTCGACGTCGGAGTTGATGGTTCCGAGCTCACCCTCCTTGTACCAGTAGCTGGAGAGGGGACGGTCGGAGTTCTTGAGAAGGAAATTCTTCATGTTGTCGGTGGTAGCGAACTCCTCGTGGAGCTCTGCCATCTTGTCGCTGACCGCGGCGATGTCATCGGTCGAAGGAACGACCTCGAACACCACATACTCAAGGTCGCGGCTGGCGCTCTGACGGAAGAAATCCTTATGAGAGTTGTAATAATCCTTGATCTCGTTGTCGGTGACGACGATGGTGGAATCAGAGGCGTATAAGAGGGGAACCATCACGAAATCGACGTCGGTGGTCTCGTTGTTCTCGGCTATGGCGCGGCGGAGCATCAACGGGTTCTGGTAGGAGCTGGCGTTGAAGAGGGCGCCGTATTTCTGGTAGAACTGCTGGGTATAGACCGCGTTCTGGAGATAGTTCCAGTAGAGTTTGTAGTTGTCGTCTGTGTTCACGAGCCTGACAAAGTCAACCACCATGTCGGGGGAGAAATTGCCGTTGCCGTCAAGGAACATGGCGTTCTGGGCAATGACGGGGGAAGGGTTGGCTCCGGTGGTGAGGTCGAGCATCTCAGCTTCGCCGACGGTGATACCGGCATCCTTGGCCTCCTTTACGAAGAGGAACTTGTCGATGAGCGACTGCCAGGCGGCATCCCTGATCTGGGCGTGCTCCTCCTCGGAAGAGGCGGAGGAACCTGTCATGAGCTCGCTAAGCCTGGTGAAACGCTCGATATCCTCCTGGAAATCAGTGTAGGAGACGGACTTGCCGTTGATCTTGCCGACATCGTATTTGGATGACATGGAACGGACTGCGGACTCGATCTGTCCGGGGTCTATGATAAATGAGAGAAGGCCCAATGCAACGATGATTGAGATTGCAAGGCCGAATTTAGTGCGTAGGGTCTGAAGAACAGCCATTGTATTGTTACTTTAGTTAAAATTCGATTTGGGGTGCGAAGATAGTGATTTTCTGCTAAAACAACACTATTTTTTAGGAAATGGACCTATAAAATTAACAGAATCAATCATTACCACCGTTGTATCCTGCACCACGACGCCGAAACTGTTGAAGGGACGGAGGATGATGGAGTTCCTCGCTTTGTCGTCCGAACGCATCCCGTATCCCTGCATGAAACCGTCCGGGGAATACATCCTGATATAGCAGTCCGTCCATATCTCACCCTTTCCCTGGTCCCAGTACAGGGTGTCGGTTTCCATCGTTTCCTGCTTGATGACGTTCTGGATGACGACGTTGCCGTACGCAGCCCAAAGTTCCTCGCCTCCCGGCTTTGCGGTCTCGTGCAAGGCGTTGTCGGAGTAGATCGTGGTCTCCAGCAAGCCATCGTCGGTATAGCTGTATACGGCTATCCCCTTCGGGAAAGTCTCCCTGGACGCCGTGTCGTTCTCGAACCTCTCCATCAGGTCTGCTTCCAGACGCATCACTATCACACCGTTCCTGGTCTGCACGGCGAACATGTTGTCGATGGTCTGGAGAGGTACGGACTTGAGGTCGAGCAAGTCGGCTTCGGCAAGCTTTCCCTTGCATGAAAAGAAGAGGAAAGCAACCGCAGCTGCGGTTGCCATCCTCTTCAAAGTATGTTTCAATTCCTGCAAGGAACGGAGATTATTTCTGCGTCCTGACGGTCGTGGTGGCCCTCATGCCTCCGCAGGAGACGGTGTAGGACTGGCCGTTGGTCAGGTCGTACATGAACGCCTCGGCTGTCTGCGGATAGTAGGCGGAATAGGAGCCGATGAGTTTGTTGGCGTCGTCGGTGAGGGACGGATCGGCGTTCTTGGCCTTCTGCAGGAAGTCGACGGCTACCCAGTAGGGAGCCCTGCGCTCGATCTCGTTTCCACCGCAGCTGGTCGAACCCCAGATGGTTCCCATCAGGAAGTAAGCCTTGCCAGCGAAGGTGGGATTGAGCTCGATAGCCCTCTGGGCGGCTGAGTAGGCCTTTGCGTTCTGTCCGTTCTTGGAGCAGAAGACCGCAAGCTCGTAGTTGTACTCGCCGTCGGTGGCGGCATCGGACTCAGGATAGTTGATGGCCTCCTCCATGTACTTGATGGCGTCCGCGACGTTACCCCTTGCGGAGTTGAGGCGGAACAGGAAGTATGCGGAATTGTACGAAGGATCGAGCTTGTACATGTTGGTGACGGCATTGAGATACAGGTCGTTGCCGGTGCAGTCGTCGGTGATGCTCATCATCCTGACGATGTTGTTCACGAGCTCGAGGTTGTTGGGATCAGCCTCGAAACGGGGGGTGAAGAGCGCGATGAGGTTGTCGCAGGAAGCGACCTTGCTGGTGATGAAGAGGGACTCGATGTCGGTCTTGACCTTCTCGAGCTGCTCGGCCTCGGCCTCGCTCTCGGTGGTGGCGTTCTTCAGGGTCTCCATGGAAGACTGGTATGCATTGATGACATCCTCGGCGGTAAGCTTGCCGGCCTGGAAGAGGTCGATGGCGGAGTTGAGGCGGAACAGGAAGAGCGAAGGCTTGGTGGCCTCCTTCAGTTCGCCGATGATCTCCTGATAGGTGTCATACAGTCTCTGGGGATTGTCCTTGATATAGTTGTACATGTCCTGTCCCTTGTTGTTGAGGGACGTGGCCTTGTTGTTCGGATAGTACTGGGCCCTGACGTCGTAAAGCGTCATGAGCGAGTCGATGACTGCGCGCTGCGCCTCGGCATCCTTGGTCTTGGAAATGACCTGCTTGAGAAGGGTGGAACCATGTATGAGAAGGTTCTGGCTGGCGGTGGGAGGGCAGAGGCTGTAAGCCTTTCTCCAGTTGGGAAGGGCCTCGTCGTAGTTCTTCTGCTTGTAGTACTCCGAATAGTAGGAGAGGTACTTGATGCACTCGGCGCTGTCAGCTCCGTATTTTCCCTGGGCCGACATCTTCGCTCCCGGAAGGAGCATGGCAATGGTCAAAATTGCAAAAATCGTCTTTTTCATATCCTGAATAGTGTTAGTTTTTCATTATCAGCCTATTGGTAAGTAAGTTTCCTGAACCACATGTCGTGGAAACTGAATCCCACCGTGAAGTTGACATATCGTTCGCGGATCAAGTTCCCGGCGGTCGACGCCCTCTGGCCGAGGCCGACCGCGAAGGTCAGGGCGTTGTAGTACCTGAACACCGGGAGTGAAGCACCAAATGTAAGTCCAATGTCCTTAACCTGGTTTCCGTCCACCGCGAAGCGCGAGTCTTCGTAATAAGCGCCGACCCTGTACGCGCATCGCTTGTAGTAGTACCTGATGTCGTTCCTGTTCGGAACTATTTCAAAGCCGGCCCTGTACGTCTGTGATACCCTTGTATCGAAGTACGAAGAGCCTTTCACTGCAAATCCTTTCGCAACATCCATACCAGACTGCGTCCAGTCGGATCTGGAATAGTTGATTTCGGCCCTCCAATTGTCTGAATGATTGAAAGATATGCCTACTCCTATCTCGCTCGGGACGGAGACTCCGCCCATGGTCATTCCGAGGGTGTCGCGGGAGAAGCGCAGAGTGTCGGACTGCGCGCTGCCCACAGAGATGCGATAATCCTCAACAGTTCCGCGGAGTTTGGTGGATGTTGAATATGTGGCTCCAATGCCTATGGTGTTGCCCTTGCCGACGGGCTGCTCGTACTGCAGTCCGAACTTGGCGGAATTGCCGCGGAGCATGAGGGAGTTGCCGGAATTGATGTTGCTGTACGCGGATTTGGCGAAGGAAAAAACATTCTCCTTCTTGATGTTACCGAAGAGTATCCGTCCTTCAACGCCGAGGGAAAGCCTCTTCCACAAGGTGACGGCGGTGGAAGCGAAAACCTGGTAGGTGCCGCCCGTTCCGGCGGAATAGTACACGGCATTGCCGGTATTGCCTATGACCTGGGGGTCCTCAAGGATATAGGAATACCTGTATCCAGTGGAGGAATACGGGGCTATACCCACAAGTATAGCCGAATAAGGATAGAAGAGCGGGACGGAAATGGTCACGCTGTTGATGTTGAAAGTATTGTTGCCGGAGGTGATGTCACCCTGGCGGAAATACCTGTTGTCCTGTGCTACGGACATATCGGCCATGAAGGACAGGGAATCCCTCGCGGTGATGGATGCGGGGTTAAGATAATTGATATAGCGCCTGTTCCTGGTGGCTATGCCTACACCTCCCATGCTCTTGTTGTATGCCGAGCCTTGGGTGAAAATGTCGCCTATTCCGAAGATGGAATAGGGAGTGAAGCCGGTATCGGCTCCGTCCTGCGCATGCAGGGACAGCCCCGCGAGGGTCATCGCGAGGGACACGGCCAGAATCTTACAGAGTCTTCCTTTCAACATACTCGTCCGTGATTAGAGCCAAACCTATCAATACCAGGTTACAAACTACAAAGATGGAGTTTTTCATCCTTTTTGCAAAATAATTCGCATCTCCGCCTGTAAATACGACGATATT